>CANSRG010000006.1 GCA_947649355.1 uncultured Mycoplasmatota bacterium
AATGTCATACCTTCTTTTTAAACTCTTTACGTAAAATTTTTATGCGATTGCCTTACATAGTTTAGTTGTAGCTCATATGACTTGGCATTTTACTCACGATAAAAAAGAAACAATAATAGCTTTGTTACACGATATAGGAACACCTTGTTTTGCTCATTGTATTGATTATGTTTTTGAAGACTATTTGAATCAAGAATCATCAGAAAAAGATTTAACTGAAATAATAAATAAAGATGAGAAGATACAAATATTTTTGAAAGAAGATAATGTAACTATAGAGGATTTAAAAGACTATTCTCATTTTCCTATTTTAGAAAATAAATCACCAAAACTTTGTACAGATAGACTTGATGGAGTATTTCATACAGCATATATTTGGCTACACACTACCTCATTAAAAGAAATCAAAGAAATGTATAATAATATGATTGTACTAAAAAATGAAGATAATAATAGAGAAATTGGATTTAAAGATAAAAAAACTGCAGAAAAATTTGTTTCGCTTGTGTATAATTATGCCAAAGAACTTCAAGGAAACAAAGACAAATATGTAATGAAATATATATCAGAACTTGTGAAAAAAGAAGAAGAAATCTGTAATATTTTTAATCAAAATTTTATATCTTGGAAAAAATTTAATAAAGCGAATAACTTAATGAAAACTGAGAAAAAGCCTAATAATCAATTTTATATTTCTTTTGAAACAAAGAGAAGAAATACAATTCCTTTAGTTTATACGGAAGATGGCGATAAAAGAATTGTTGAAGTATCTAATGTTGCTAAAAATTTTTATCATAAATTAAAAGAATATAAAGATACTACGTATGCGTATGTAGAAGAGATAAAAACAATTTAACAAAAATAAAAAGAGAATTTAGTAAATAAAATATATTGAAAAAAAGGAAAAAAAGTAATACAATATCAAAGAAATGAGATAAAAAATTGAGTTATTTTTTAAAGGAAGGGAAAAAAATGAAAATGAAAAAACTAATGTTATGCTTAATTACAATTTTTTGTGCACTATGTATAGTTACTGGATGTTCAAATGAAGAATTAGAAGAAAAGAAGAAGGAAGAAAAACAAGAAGGAAATTGTACAATAGTAGAATGTATGAAAAAAATAGAACCTACAAATACAATAGAAGAAATAAATGAAATTATAGGATTTTCTTCTACTACAGATGCCATGATTGGAAGTGATCCAATCTGGAAGTTTGATTCTAAAAATTGGATAAGTTACAAATCTTATTCTGAAGATGATATTACCATTCAAGCAACAATTGATAAAGAAACTATAAAAGATGAAAACATAAAAATACCATTATCAAGTGATTTACAAAAAGACTTAAATAATGGTTCATTCACTTATAAAGAATTTGTTGAAAAAGTAGGTGGAGAAGGAACATTAACATCTATATCAAAAGGTTCTGAAATTTATACATGGGTAGACAAAAATGGTCAAAGATTAGGGGCAACATTTAACAAAAAAAGTGGTAAATGCTCTATCGCAAGTTATAGATAAAAGTACTCGCTTATAAAAGGATGACTAACAGAAATGTTAGTTTTTAATTTAAAATAATGTAGAACAAAGTAAATTTTAAGAAGGAAAATTTTTTGAAAACGAAGAAACATACAAGCATAGTAACTTGTTTTTTCTACTAAAAATTTGTATAATGAAAAATATAGGAAGTGATAATAATGAAAAAAGACAATATAATTTTGATAGGATTATTAGTAGCAATTGCACTTATTGCTATATTATGTGGATTTTTAGCATTTGAAAGTAAAGAAGAACAAAAAGAATTGAAAACAGATGCGATAAAAATAAAAGAAGAATATGCTTCACTAAATAATCAAATAATAGAATCAAATAAAAAAACATATAAAGAAGTAAACTTAAGTGATAAAAACCCTTTTGTTTATAAAACAGAAGAAGAAATTGTAAAAATATTAGAAAAAGAAACAGGTATAATTTACTTTGGATTTAATTCTTGTCCATGGTGTAGAAATATGATTGAAGTATTAGAAAGTGCAGCAGAAGAAAAAAGTTTAGGGGAAATTTATTACTTAGATATAAAAAATATTCGTGATGTATTATCTTTAGATGAAAACAATAAAATCATTAAAGAAAAAGAAGGAAGTAGTAATTATTATAAAATATTAAACTTACTAGATGCTCATTTAAGAGAATATACATTAAAAACAAAAGATAATAAAACAATAAAAACTGGTGAAAAAAGATTATTTGCTCCAACTGTAGTTGCGGTAGAAAATGGAGAAGTGAAAAAAATTCATGAAACAACAGTTTCTACTCATAAAGACCCATACACAGAAATGACTGAAAAAGAAAAAGAAGAATTAAAAAATATTTATGAAAATCTAATAGATAGTATATCAATCAATGTATGTAATGAAGGGTGTTAAAAAATAGAAAAATAAATTTCTGTTTTTTTTATGAAAAGAAATGGTAAATTTTTTCTATTGTTTAAACAAGGAATTTCCGTTATAATAAACATAAGAAAGAAGGTGGGTTTATGAAGAGTATTACCCTTTTACCAGCAGATAAATATATTGTAATCAATAAGACAATTTTAACAGAACAAGACCGTAAAATTTTGGTAAGTCTTTATGAACCTATCATTGGTGCAAATGCTATAAGTCTATATCTTACTTTATGGCGTGACTTAGATCGTTATTCTTTTGTAAGTATAGATTATACACATCATCATTTAATGACTATTCAAAAAACAACTTTAGAAAATATCAAATTAGCTAGAAAAACATTAGAAGGAGTAGGACTTATAAAAACCTATTATGAAAGTGGAGAGCCAAACAACTATGTTTATGAATTATATTCTCCAATGACACCAAAAGAATTTTTTTCAAATCCTATTTTAAATGTAGTATTATATAATAATGTAGGAATTACAGAATACGAATTATTAAAACAAGAGTTTAGTCCAGTATCGTTTAATTTAAAAAATTTTACAGAAATCACAGCATCTTTAGATGAAATCTATAAATCTAGTACTGAATCCGTTTCATTTGAAGCGATTGGTAGAGAAACACTACCTTTAAATATGCAAGATCAAATCAATTTTGATTTACTGATTTCTTGTTTGCCAAAAGGTTTATTAAATGAAAAAGCCTTAAACAAAAGAACAAAAGAGCTTTTAAATAATCTCTCTTTTGCCTATAATATAGATACATCTAAAATGGCTGAAATATTAAGATTATGTATTGATGAAAAAGGTGGAATCGAAAAAGAAAAACTAAGAATACAAACAAGAAAATATTATCAATATAATAATCAAGGGAAATTACCAACATTAGTATATCGTGCTCAACCAGAATACCTAAAAAATCCAAAAGGAGATACTTCTAAAAAGGGAAAAATTATTGAAGTCTTTGAAAATACTACTCCTTATGATTTTCTTGCTTCAAAATATAAAACGGGTGTTCCTACAGGAAGAGATTTAAAACTATTAGAATATCTTTTAGTAGATATTAGTTTAAAACCTGCCGTAGTAAATGTTTTAATAGATTATGTATTAAAAAAAAATAACAATAAATTAAATTCATCATTTGTAGAAACAATCGCAGGACAATGGAAAAGAATTGGAATTGAGACTGCAAAAGATGCTATGGAAGTAGCTGAAAAAGAACATAAAAAATATACGAATAAACTAAATAAAGTTTCTACAAAAAAAGTAAATAATGAAGCTCCAGTTTGGTTTGATGAAAAAATACAAAAAGAAATTATGTCAGAAGAAGAAGAAAAAGAACTAGAAAGTATGTTGAAAAAATATGAAAATTAGTATAGATGAAAGAGATTTAATAGGGTGGCAAAGTGTAGAACTATATATAAAAGAAAGGCAATATTTATTAAATCAACAAGAATATAATATTGTAAAAAAAATATGCGAAAATCTAGGAGCAACAAGTGAATATCATTTAGGTATTTGTGATTTTAAAGAAAAAGATTTAGTAGATGGAATAGCAGTTTTTATTTTTGAAAGAGAAAGAGAAGATGATTTCCATTGTTGGTCAAATATAAAGAAAAAAGATGAGGAAGAAAAAAGAAGAAGACAAATACATCTAGAAATTACAGATGTAGAGAATGCCTATTTATTAAAATCGTATGTAAACGAAAGAAATTATCTATTAAACTCAAAAGAATATTTACTAGTGCAACAAAAAGCAATGAATATGAAAATCAAAAAAAGAACTTTTCAACCTATGCACATAAAAGAAGGAATTTATCAAATGGATTTAAAAAATCAAATAGAAGGTTGTTGTACATATCAAGTTGAAAATGAAGAAATATTTTTTCATGTCATGAGTTATCATCCTTATGCAAGAGAAAGGAAAAAAGGAATATGAAGTTAGAATATTCTAAAAAAGATCAAGAACAATTAGAAAAGAATTTCAAAGAAGCTTGTCGAAATGAAAAATTTATTGCTCTAATAAATCATACAAAATTAACCAAAAAAGAAGCCATGCAAAAAACATCAAAATTAGAAGAAACTTTAGAAGAATTAGAAAATTGTAAAAAATGTAAAGGTCTTTACATGTGTAAAAATTCTTTTATAGGACATGTATCAATGCCAGAAAAAAAAGAAAATATTCTTTACTTTACATATCTTCCATGTAAATATAAAAAACAAGAAATAGAAGCCAAACAAGAAAAAAAATCGGAAAAAAAAGTAAATGAAACAGCAAGAATGAAAGATATTGATGTCAAAGATAAAAAAAGAGTCAAAGCAATTAAATGGTTAGATAAATTTTATGAAGAGTTTGATTTTTCTAAAAAAATGAAAGGAATGTATTTACATGGCAACTTTGGTTGTGGAAAAACATTTTTAATAAGTGCTTTATTAAATGAATTAGAAGAAAAGAAAAATGTATCTTTTGAAATAATTTATTTTCCAGAAATTTTAAGAACATTAAAAGCCGATTGGGATTTATATGATTTAAAAATGCGTTTATATCAAACAATTGATATCTTATGTATTGATGATATCGGTGCAGAAAAAGTTACCGAGTGGGGAAGAGATGAAGTCTTGGGTACCATTTTACAATCTAGAATGAATCAAAATTTACCAACTTTTTTCACTTCAAATTTAACATTAGAAGAATTAGAAAATCATTTTAAATTAAATGATAGTAGTGATGAAAAAATAAAATCAAGAAGAATCATGGAACGAATAAAACAATTATCTATAGAAATAGCTATGATTAGTGAGAATAGAAGAGATTAACATGAATAAAATAGAAATTGAAAAAAGTATTATTAAAAAATATCGTAAGACCATTTGGCGAGGCTTTATAGATTCTGTAAATGAATTTCAGTTGATAGAAGAAAATGATTCTATAGCAGTTTGTATATCAGGAGGAAAAGATTCCTTTTTATTAGCAAAATGTATGCAAGAAATACAAAAACATGGTAAAATCCATTTTAAATTAAAATATATTTGTATGAATCCAGGGTATCAAGAAAAAGATTTACAAAAGATAAAAGAAAATGCTACAAATTTAGGAATACCACTTGAAATATTTGATACCAATGTATTTGAAGTTGCAAATACTCTAAACGAAGAACATCCTTGCTACTTGTGTGCTAGAATGAGAAGAGGCTACCTATATGACTATGCAAAAAAAATAGGATGTAATAAAATTGCTTTAGCACATCACTTTGATGATGTGATAGAAACTACTTTAATGTCTATGTTTTATAGTGGAGAATTTAAAACAATGATGCCTAAAGTAAAAAGTACTAATTTTCTATCTATAGAATTGATACGACCTCTTTATTTTGTAAGAGAACAAGATATTATTTCTTGGCAAAACTACAATCAATTATCATTTATAAACTGTGCTTGTAAATTTGTCGAACAGAAAAAAGAAAGTAAGCGTAATGAAATAAAAGAACTAATAAAAGTGTTAAAAAAAGATAATCCTTTTTTAGAAAAGAATATTTATCGAAGTTTAGAAAATGTTAATTTAGATACAATTATTTCTTATAAAAAAGAAAATACAACTCATCATTTTTTAGATAATTATAAATAATTGTCTTTTTTTAACGCTTCAATTTCACATTCCATTTTCTTTAAAGCTCTTAAAATAGCATCCATTTGGGCAGCTTGTTGATTTTTTTGATTCATATTTACTACACGTTGTTCTCGATTTTGTATAAGAGCAACTTGTCCAGCATAAGCAAGAAGATAATCACCTACTAAAACTATCCAGTTACCAATACTATTTGCTTCATTTGCAGTAAATTCAGGAGAAATCGCAGCACCTACGATAGCAGCAGATAAAGAAAATATTTGAGGGTCTATATTGGGAGGGAACATGATTTTACCTCCTTTTTTTAAATAGTATGAAAAAAAGAACAAAAATAGACTAAAAAAAAATAAGCCAAAAACTTATTTTTCATTATTTTTAATTTCAATTTTCTTTTCTTCTTTTTTTACTTCAAACTTCTTTTTATCTTCTTTAACAGGAACCATTTTATTATTGATCTCGCATAATTTACGATACATCATCAAAATAAGTAAAGAACCTTCAAAAATCATACGAGCAACAACATTTCCAATAAAAAGAGTAAGTAAGAATGCTACAAAACTAGTAGAAATTAAACTAAAAGAAGAAATAGTAATAAAAATAGCAAAAACTAAATAACATATTTTTAAAATAGCTTCTAAAGTCATTGTTTGAAAACTTAAAAAATCATAAATTTTCTTTGTAACACCTGTATAATTTTCTGCATTTTTTGGATTTAAAAAAGTAAAATATAAAACAATTCCACCACAAATTGCAACTAAAAAACTTACAATTGTCCATACATCTACAGAAGAAGAAATAGAAGGTGAATTATAAACTCCGTAATGTGAATACATCTTTTTCATCCCTTTCTAAAATTATCTTAACAAATTCTATGACTAATTACAATAAAAAATGTATTTGTAAACAAGAATTTTACTTCAAAAAAAGAGAATTGTATGTTAAAATGAGGCTAAGCCGATTTAGTACAGTGGTAGTACACATGCATGGTAAGCATGAAAGGACAGTTCAATTCTGTCAATCGGCACCATTTGTTTATATCTCCCTTAAAACGGGAGTTTTCAATTTTTTGGGTACTATTTAGGTACTATTTTTTATAAATTATCTAATAAATCTACTATTTCGTCTTGAATGGTGGGGAATAGATGCATATAAGTTTCTTGCATAACTTGTATTGTGTGTCCCATTCGTTCTGATAGCATTAAGAAAAACTTTGTTGTATCTATTTTAATATTTAGTGAATTACATTTTTTTATATATTCATTGATTAACATAGAAACATGACTATGACGAAACTCATGTATAGTTATTCTTTGAATTTCTTGACCTTTTTTATTTTCGTTTAATAAATTAAAATATTTATCTTTTGCTCTATCAATAGAGTTAAGTGAGAGTGGAGCAAAGCTTCCAAAAATAAACCACTCCTCACTAAAATCACTAAATTGTTGCATTTTATTTTTATAGAATAATAATTGTTCAATTAGTCTTTTGTTCATTTTAATCTTTCTGTTTTGTTTATTTTTGGTATTCGTAATTCTGTTTTTTTTATCCATATTTTCATATACATTTATAATACATTCTGTAAAATTTACATTTTTCCATTTTAATGCTCTAGTTTCTCCTTTTCGCATTCCAGTAAACATTAAAAATATAAAAAAGGTTTTCCACATGTCAGCATCTATTACTTCGATAAATAAATTAAAGTTTTCAATTGTAATGTATCTTAGTTTATTTTCATCTTCTATAACTTCATCATTTTTTCTTTCAAAACAGCCAATAAGTTCAACAACATTTGTGTTTAATCCGCATAGTGGCATTGCATACTTATATATACTATTTAATACGCAGTAACATTTATTAAGATAATTATAAGAATAATGTGTTATCTTATCACATCTTTTATATGTTTTTTGAAACATTTCATCTTTCCAATGTTTTATATCTATAGCTGTAATCTCATCTATGTATAGATTCCCAAAAAAATCTTTAATATGGTTTTCATATGCGTTTAAAATAGTGTCGTAGCTATAATATTTACGACTATTTTCATAGTTTTTAAAGTATTCATTTGCTATGTCTTTAAATAATTTATGTATAGAATTATCTCTTTTTACAAGAAATAATCGTTCTGCTTCTTTTGCTTCTGTTTTACTTTTGAATCGTTTCGATTTGTGCTTCTTATTATTTCCGTTTAGATCCTTTTTATAAACAGTATAATACCATTGTCTACCATCTTTGGTAGGTTTGTCGTCTTTGTAAATTGCCATTAGTAACACTTCCTTTATTTTAAATTTAGTGTTATAATGTACAAGGAAACCCATTCATTATAACACTTTGTTATTTTGATTTAAGATTGCTAGTCTTGTGGTTTTCATTTACCTCTATTCTTTGCAGAGAATAGGGGATTTTTTTATTTCATAATTTCTTTTATATATCTATCTGCATTTGTATTCTGTATAGCCTTTTCCGATAGCAGCCGTTTTATTAAATGCTAAATAAGTATAGTTGTTGTTCCCAACACGTTGAAGCATACAATCATAATCTGAGTAATAATTTCCATATCCGGTAATTACAAAAACAATATTTTCATCAAAGAATTTTAATTTATTTTGAATATGTGATTTCGATTTGTTGCCAATTAAAACATTTAAATTATTTTCCGCTATATATCTTTGGCGATTAGCATTATTGTAATCTTCGATTGTATTTTCTAATGCTACGTTTAGTTTACCATTTTCATTTAATAGATACATTGATAATCCAGCAAAAAATATCATTCCTATACATGGTAATATTA
Source organism: uncultured Mycoplasmatota bacterium (assembly GCA_947649355.1). GTDB lineage: Bacteria > Bacillota_I > Bacilli_A > RF39 > UBA660 > Ventrenecus. The sequence continues at coordinate 8,863 of CANSRG010000006.1, forward strand.
TTGCAAGTCTTTGCGTATTAAATCCATTTTTATTTATTTTAGGTAAATTTTTTTTGCATTGCTTTCAGTAGAACATACTTTTTTGTTCCAAATAAAATAATTTATAAAATAATAGATTATTGCAGGTGCAAATGTCTTAACTGGATTTTCATCTCCTATATACATTCTATAAGCAATAAAACAGAATGCAATTCCTATACTATTGCATAATAATATCCATTTAAATTTAATTGTCGTATATTTTTTGTTATTTTTAAAAAATATAAAAAATGGAATTATTAAATACGCAAATATTGTTAAAAATAAATCAATTATTGAAAATTTCATAATTCATCACTTCCTTTCATAATCTGTTTTATATATCTATCTGCTTCATCTTCAAAATCTTGTATATGAAAAGCGAATAGGTCTTTATCAATTTGACACAAGTGATTTAACTCTATATGTGCTAATTCATGTATTAGTGTCTTTTTTCTTTTATAATAAGACAAATTCTTATTTATAAAAATATTATATATTCCTTTATGATTAAAAACAAAGCCATGTATTCCTATAGGTAATACTTCAATTGTTACATTTGCATTGTACCACAGTAAAACTTCTTGTTGAGTTACAGTCCCATTCAATAAATTTTTTAACATACTTAATACTCCTTTTCTTTTAATTTATATTAAGTACGATACTACTGTACTTTTGTTTGGTTGAATTGTTTTTTTAAATTTGCTAAAATATATCTAGCAAATTATATTTGTTTAAATAGTCTTTGTCAGGGGCTATTTTTTTGTTAATCATCTAAATGGTCAATAGCATATTGAGCTTCGTCATTAGTAAATCCTTCAATTGTTGAAGTTAGTTGATTATAAATTGCATTTTTTGACATGCTCATTGTATTTTGATATGATTTAGCTTTTTCTAACGCATTTTGATTCCAGTTTGCTTGTATGTTATCAATAGCATATTGAGCTTCCTCTTTACTGAATCCTTCAATTGTTGAAGTTAATTGATTATAAATACCTTGTTTAGACATATGCATAGTTTTTGAATAAGATTCGGCTTTTTTTAGAGCATTTTTTTGACCATTAGTTGGTTCTTTACCTAAAGAAAACTTAATTGAAATTTTATCTCCTTCATAAATTGTTTTGGCATTTTCTATACTTTGACTAATAAAATTTCCTTTTTTGACTGTGTCAGAATATTCATTTGAAACAGTGCAGTTTATTTTATTATCATTACACCATTTGTCTATTTCGGCTTCAGTCATAGTACTAAAATCAATTACAGTAACAGTATTTTTTTTATTTTTTTCAAATTTGTCATTTGAATTTGATTCAGAATTTCCAGCATTAGCTAAAATTGCAATAATACATATAATTCCAACTATAACAATCCATTTAGGGATTCCTTGTTTTTTTGTACAATTTGGGCAAACTTTTGCTTTTTTATCAATCTCACTCTTACAATATTTACATTTTTTCATAAACTCTACTTCACACCTCACTTTCTACTATTATTTATTAAAACACTTATAAAGTGGTTTAACCAAAATTATTCTTCTCCAAGTTCTTTATCGATTTCTTTTTTTCTTTTTTCTATGATGAATTTAATATAATCTTTGTCGTCTTGTGTAAGAATATCTTTGTGTTTATCAAAAAGGAGTTCGACTTCGTCTAGTACAACATTCTTTTCTAAATTATCTTTTTTTATGTCAAAATTATCTAACACAACACCATTAGGTTCTAATATATTGTCGAATACAAGATAATCTATTGTGCATCCTAGATGATTAGCAATTTTTTTGATATTTGTTAAATTGGCTTTCTCAAGTCGCACCGGATTAGAATAATAATCCCATAAAGTTGTGTAAGGAATATCTACATCACTTGCTAATTGTCTTAAATTTTTAACATGTTTCTCTTCTAATAATTTATCTATTTTTTCTTGAAAAGACATTAAAACACCCCTTTCCATGAACTAACTATACAATAAAACAAAAGAAAAATCAATTATTTTTTACGATATATCGAATTTTTAATCAAAAAAAGTATTGACAATATCCGATATATCGTTTATTATGTAAATGTAATCCGACACACCGGATATAGAAAGGAGAGCAAAATGTATCCAAATTTGAATGCAGAAATGGCAAGAAACAAGATAGAACAAAAAGATATTGCAAGAGCATTGAATAAAGGAGCTGATGGAATTTCTTTAAAGTTCAATGGAAAAAGAGCATGGCTTTTAGATGAAGCAAAAGAGATAAAAAAAATATTTTTTCCAAAATTAACACTTGATTATTTATTTCAAACAGAGAACGAAAGGATAAAACCAAATGAAAAATGAATTAGAAATCTTCAAAAGTGAAGAATTTGGAGAAGTAAGAACAACTGTAGTAAATGAAAAACCTTATATATGTTTAGCAGACATATGTAAAATACTCGATTTAGAACAAGTTAGTAGGGTTAAATCAAGACTTAATCAAGATGGGGTTACTACTAGTAAGGTCATCGATTCTTTGGGAAGAGAGCAAGAAGCAACTTTTATAAACGAAAGTAACCTATATAAAGTTATATTCCAAAGTAGAAAACCAGAAGCAGAGAAATTTACTGAATGGGTAACAAGTGAAGTATTACCATCTATTAGAAAAACAGGCGGATATGTAAGTAATGAAGAACTGTTTATAAGTACTTACTTACCATTTGCAGACGAAAATACAAAGATGTTATTTGGGAATACTTTAAAAACAATTAGAGAACAGAATGCTACTATTACAGAATTACAACCTAAAGCAGATTATTTTGATGCACTAGTAGAAAGAAATCTTTTAACTAATTTAAGAGATACTGCCAAAGAGTTAAAGATTGCTCCAGGAGTATTTAATAAATATCTTTTAGAAAATGGATATTTATACAGAAATAGCCAAGGAAAACTTAAACCTTACCAAGCAAAAATGAAAAAGGGTTTGTTTGAACTAAAGGAATTTAAGAATAAAAATGGTTATGTTGACAATCAAACAATGGTTACTCCAAAAGGTAGAGAAACATTAAGACTATTGTTAAGAAAAGATACTTCAATAGAAGAAAAGGAGGAATAAGAAGTGAAAGAAAAGGTAACATTAAAGAATTACTGTTTTGCAGATTGGTTTATATACCATTATGAAAATTCAATTATTTTTAATTTATTACTTACCTTGATTCAAATTATCATTGGAGTAATTGCAAGTTACATCACAATTACAATTATTATTTGATGAAACTATTCTGGCTGTAATAAAAGAAGAAATAACAGCCACTAAAATGGGATTGATTAAAATTCTAAAAATATTCAAAATGAAATTTTTGCGTTTTTCATAATAATAGTCATACCCACGGGCGGTTAATTCAATAAATTCGCCATTTTTTATGAAAAACTTGTCTTCTATTAAATTAGAACAAATTTCATCAACTATAGTTTTATTTGGAAAAACGTTATAAAGAATTTTAGTACTTATTCCTACAGGATTTTTATAAATAAATTTGAATATTTTATGAGTTGTTCGATTCAATAAAAACACTCCTTTCAGATATCTATTTTAAAGGAGATATAAAAGAAAAACAATAAAAGACTACTGCAAGAGTCAAAAAAACACAAGACTAGCAAAGGAAGGTGTAGAATGGAAAAACCTTATATAAACCAAAGAGAACTTACCGAATTATTAGGACAAGGACGTAGATATGGAGAAAGAGTAATGAATCATCTTTTAGAAATTGCAAAAGAACAAAATTACTATATTCCGTATAGCGAGCGTGATATTTTAGTGCCTACGCATTTGGTAAAAAAAGAATTGAAAATTAAGGAAATAATTTTAAGTAAAAAAGGAGAAAAAGGGATATGAAATTAAAGAAATCAGTTAAAAAATTGTTAGATTACACAATCATTTTAGCAATATTTACAATAGTGATCTATGTAAGTATACAAAGTATAACAATGAGTTCAAGACAAACAAAAATGACTGAATCAGTTGCGATGAATCAGTCAAAATAAATGATTTTATCAAATAAAAATCTCTTAGATTATAGCATAATCTAGGAGAAAAGTAAAAGTCAATGAAGACGTAAAAATAAATGTTCTTTGAAAATATAAAAACCTAGTGTTAGTCGTTAAAAATTAAGCACAAAAAATAAATTTGTAAAAAATGAAGAAAGGGGGTTGACTACTGTCGGACGTTTGTTATATAATATTAGTGTCAGACGACAGTAGAAAGGGTGATATGAAAAAAGATAGACCAAACAGACGTCTATTTGATGAAGTAATGAACACAAGAGTAACAATTAGATTAGATAATAAACATAAAGATATTATCGAAAAAATTATGAAAGAAAATGAATTTAATAGTATGTCTGAAGCTATTAGATTCATAATTGAGAATTTTCAGACAAAAAAACAAAAATAAAAAAAGATAGAAAATGTGCTTAGTTTTGACAGACGACAGACACAAATTCTATCCAGATTAACCACTTACAAAAGTAGTCAAACTAATTATAAAACAAATTAGATTTTTTAACAAGGCTCTTTTGTAATTAGAAAGGAGCTTTTTATGTGGGAAAAGTGATTGATTTAAGAAACAAACAATTTGGAAAATGGAAAGTTTTAGACGAAGATCCTATTAGGAAAAAGGACGGATATCGAAAAATTTATTGGAGATGTCGATGTGAGTGTGGAAATATAAGAATTGTAGAAAGTCAAAGTTTAAGAATTGGGCAATCGACAAATTGTGGATGTATAGGTCATAAAAAAATTTATAAATATTCGCCAAATTATAAATCAGAATATGAAAATTTATATCAATCAGAAGTTTATAAAAAAATTCCAAAAAGAATAAAGAATATATTAAAAGCAATGAAACATAGATGTTATTACACTAAAAATATAAATTATAAACACTATGGATTAAAAGGCATAACAATTTGTGAAGAATGGTTGAATCCTGAAAATGGAATTATCAATTTTTATAACTGGGCGATATCCAACGGTTATAGAGATACACTTAGCATTGATAGAATAGATGGCTCTAAAGGGTATTATCCAGAAAATTGTAGATGGGCAACAAAAAAAGAACAATCTAATAATTTATCAAGTAACGTTTTTGCCACGATTAACGGTCAAACAAAAACAATTGCTCAATGGTGCGAAGAACTAAATATAAAAAGGGATAAATTTACAAGGAAATATCGAGAAAATATACAAAAATAGGTTAATCAAACTAGAGGGGTTTTTATTATGGAAAGAGGAGAATTATGAGTAAAGAAGAATTAGAAAAATTAAAAGAAGAACTAAGAGAAGAAGTTCGAACAGAAGTAATAAATGCTATGAAAGACAATCAAAAAACTAATGTATGGCAGTCTTTTATGAAGACAGAGATAAGACCATTACTAGAACAAAAAATAACTGATAAACGGCAAATGTGGGCTGTTACAACAGCATTGAATACAATTGCGAGAGTTTATACAAATAGAAATGGGGTTTGTAGAATAAACGAAGAGGACTTAGAGAAGATAAAGCCTTTAATAAATAGTATTGTAAATGAATTTTAGAGAGGAGAATCAAAATGAAACAATGGCTTATAAAACAATTTTTTGAAGATATAGAAGAGTACGAAACATATAAGCCCTATATCAAAATTTTAACAGGGGGACTTACTTATTATTTAGTAGTTATGATTTTGATACAGGTGTTTCTATGAATGATATAAAGAGTTTCTCAATATTCAAAAGCTATGTAGAAGGATTAGAAAGATTAAAGTCTGAAGATAGTAAAAAAGAAATGCTATGGGCAATGGTTCGATTCGTGTATTTCAATGAAGTGCCACAATGGACAAGCAAAGAGCAAGAAAAAAAAGAACTTATTTGGACTTTAATAGAACCAAATTTAATTACTAGTAAAAATAAAGCTGGGAATGCAAGAGGAAAATCAAACGAATAAATCAAGCAAAAAAATCAAATGAAAAAATCAAATTAAAATCAAAGTTTTTTCCAATTGATTTTCTCTGAAAGGAAAGGAATGGAATGGAGAGGAATGGAAAGGAAAGAACGGGAACGCGTAAATATAGTTTAACTGTATTTTATAGTAAAGGAGAAAAAATGAGTCAAGGACCGCGTCGCGTGCGTTTTGGTGATTTTATCGACTACATACAGAAAAATTATCGAATGCATTTAAATTCAAGAGATTATGAAATGTTAGAAACAATTGCGAATAATTACAATTCAGAAGAAATCATGAAAGCAATTGAGTATAGCAAAAGCAGGGGGTCTGATTCATTAAAATATCTTCAAGATGCTTTAAGGGAGAAATATTATCAAAGTCAAAAAGTAGAAGAAAAAGGCCCAGAATGGCTTGAAAAAGAAGTGAAGAAAGAACCTCTAGACGAAGAAGAAAAAGAATGGGCAAGAAATTTTTATAAAAAATATTGTGATACTGAAGAAGAATATAAAGAAAAAATTAAGGAATTGGAGGAATAAGAAGTGGAAAATGAGATTTGGAAAGATATAGACGGAACAAATGGTATGTATCAAATGAGTAATTTAAAACGAGTAAAAAGACTAGCTAGAAAAAGAATCATGACACTTCAAAATAGAGAAAAACCAATGTTACAGAATGTTAAGGAGCGAATTATTAAAACGAATGGATTTAATTTTGCAATGTGTATTGGAAAGAAAAGAAAATATATTAACTTTTATACACAGTGGCAAGAAGAATTTGGAAGTAAAGAAAACAACGTAAATGAAATATGGAAAAATATAACTGGTTTTGATGGAATTTATCAAGTAAGCAATCTAGGAAGAATCAGAAGTGTTACAAGAAAAGTAAATTATAGAGATACTGGTGAAAAAAGAATTATTCCAGGAAAAATCAAAAAATTAACCTTAGATAGTCATGGATATTTGAAAGTAATATTGTTTAACGGAAATAAAAAAGGAAAATCAAGACAAGTGCAAAGGTATGTGGCAGAAGCTTTTATACCAAATCCGAAAAAATTACCACAGGTAAATCATATTAACGGGAATAAGACAGATAATAGAGTTGAAAATTTAGAATGGTGTACAGAACAAGAAAATTCTATACATAGTATCTATGTTTTAAAAAATCATTTAGTTAAAGTAAAACAGTATGATTTATCTGGCAATTTTATAAAAGAATATGAAAGTATTAAAGAAGCAGCATTGAATAATGGAATAAATCCATCCAATATATCAAATGTCTTAAGTGGAAAAAGAAATCAAACAGGAGGCTATATTTGGAAGAGAGGATAAAAATAGATGAAATTCAAATTTGAAATACAGCCAAATAATAATGCAGATGACGATTATAGTCTTATAAAAATTTGCAAATATACTGGTGTTTCAGTTGGGGTTTTCAAACTTCGAGAAGGAGTTAAAGCAAATGATTGAAATAAGCATCACTTATGAAATTGACAAAAGAGATGGATATTTTGTCTTATGGAGATTTGTAGAAGAACACGATTTCGAAAAAGAGCGAGGCTATGCAACAAATCAAGTTGTGTTTCGAGGAACAAAAAAAGAATGTTTAGAAGAAAAGAGGAGATTAGAAAATGAAAGAACCAATACAAGAATATCTTCTAGAAATAGAAAAACTTCAAGAAGAAATTTATAAATTACAAGCTTCATATACAGAAGTTAAAAGTAATTACAATCTCTTGTTACAAAAAATAAAAGAGTATCAAAAAGAAAACGAGAAATATAAAAAGCTATTAAAAGAGCAAAGTCAAAATATTGTGATTTTAACTGCAGCTTTGAATGATAAGAAAGAAGGAAGGATTTAAAATGAAATATAACGTAAATGATAAGGTAAGAGTAAGAAAAGATTTAAAATGTGGTAATTATTATGGAAGGTGTTATGTGAATGATGTGATGGAGGAATTTGCTGGCAAAGTAGTAACAATATCATCAGTATTTGAAAAGATTGAAAGATATGAAGTTAAAGAAGACAAAAAAGGATGGTATTGGTCCGAAGAAATGTTTGAAGGGTTAACATCATTCACAAAATCAGATTTACAAGAAGGGGATATTTGTACTTTAAGAAATGGAGATAAAGATAAATACTTAGATGAAAATTTTCAGAATTATGATATTGACAATTATAACGAAGATTTAACAGATGTTGATTCTGAAAAAGAATATGACATCGTCAAAGTAGAGCGTCCCTTAAAAATAGAAACAGTCTTTGAAAGAGAAGAAGAACCTACAGAGCTAACAATTTCAGAAATAAAAGCAAAATTTGGCATTACAGGACTTTTGAAAATTAAGGAGGATGAATAAATGGAACCTATGGATACAAGTGAATTAGGAGCAGGAATGAATCCAGTTCCAGATGAAGAATATAAAATATTTCAATTTTAATTTAATGGTTCAATTAAAGGTTATGGAGTAGTAACCGCAAGAAATTATGATGAAGCCAAAGAACTAATTGAAAATGGTGATTATGATGACATTATAGAAACTTATAGTGAAAAAATAGAAGAAATCACAAAAATTGAGGAGGAATAGAAAATGGAAGAACAGACAAATTTGAAAGAATTAAATATCTTTCAAAGAATGTTAAAAGCAACTGAAAAAATAAATACAGTAGCAAAGAATCTAAAAGTAGATATTAGTAAAACCATGAGTTATAAAGCAGTTAGTGAATCAGACATTTTAGAGGCTGTAAAACCAATTGAAACAGAATTTGGTATTTATAGTTATCCAGTAGAAAGAAATGTTATTGAAACGGAAGTTTTAGAAACAGTTAGAGAATATAATGGACAGAGAACTGAATCTAAACAATTATTTATGAGATTAGAAGTAAAGTATCGTTTTGTAAATGTAGATAAACCTAATGAGTACGTCGATATCACTACATATGGCGATGGTGTTGACAGTCAAGATAAAGCACCAGGAAAAGCAATGACATATGCTGATAAATATGCTTTAATGAAAGCTTACAAAATACAAACTGGAGAGGACCCTGATAAAGAACCAAGTGGAGATTTAAAAAAAGTTGATAGTCAGAAAAAGATTGCTAAAGCAACAAGCAAACAAATCGAGATACTCGCGAAAGTTTATAAAGACGAAAATTTGGCAAAGTTATTAAATGCTAATGGGATAGAAAAACTAGAAGATTTAAGTGTCCAAAAGGCAAGTGAATTGATACAAAGAATAAGTCAAAAGAAAGAAGAGGTAAAAGTAAATGAATGAGTTAGTTAAAATTGAAAATAATGAAATAGTAGTTGTTTCTGAAATAATAGAACAATTTAAAAATTTTAAAAAGCAAAAAGATGAAATGGATTTGAAAGAAAAACAATTCAAGCAAGAATTAAAAGACCAAATGGAAAAATTAGGTATTAAAAAGTTTATTATAAATGGACTAAGTGCAGTAATTAAAGATGGAAGTACAAGAACTACTCTTGATAGTAAAAAGTTAAAAGAAGAACTTCCAGATATTTATGACGAATATTCTAAAACAAGTGAAGTAGCAAGTTCTATTACTCTAACTATAGCGGATTAGTAATGTTAGAGTTTATAGAAGAAAGTCACACTTACTTATACGAGGGAGTAATTATTCCCTCCGTAAGCGAGATATTACACTTTATATTTCCAAATAAATATAAAGATGTAGATAAAGAAATTCTTAATAAAAAAGCTTTATATGGTTCAAAAGTTCACGAAGCTATAGAATGTTTGGAACAGGATAAAACTCTTCCAAAATTAGACCAAAATCAAGAATTTAGCCTATATCAGTATAAAAGATTAAAAGATAAATTTAGCATCAAAGTAATTTCACAAGAGCAAATGATAAATTACAATGATGATTATGCTGGACGATTCGATATGATAGTGGAAGTTAATGATGAATTAAGCCTTTGTGATATCAAAACAACTGCGGTATTAGATAAAGAGTATTTATCTTGGCAATTGAGTTTTTACGAACTAGCACACATGAGTATGTATCATACAAAGAAGTTTGAAAAGCTATATGCAATTTGGCTGCCTAAAGGCAATTATGGGCAGTTAGTGGAAATAGAAAGAAAATCAACAAGCGAGTTACTTAGAGTTTTAAAAGAATTTAAAGAAAGTAAAGAGGTAAATGTATGAATAACGTTAATTTAATTGGAAGAATTACTGGAACACCAGAAGTAGTGAAAACAGAAAATGATGGTTCAATGACTGTAATAAATTTAGAAGTTCCTAGAGCTTTTAAAAATTCTGATGGAATATATGAAACAGATTTTATTCGTCTTGTTTTATGGAATGGAATTGCTGATCGTGCGAGTGAATACTGCAAAAAAGGAGATGTAGTATGTATTCGTGGTCGATTACAAGTCGTAAATAAGAATATTGAAATAATAGTTGAAAAGATATCATTTGTTAGTGAATCTAAGGAGGTAGAAGAATGAAATTGATTGAAAAAATAATTGATAATATTTTGGATTTAATCGACACAGCAGTAATGTTTATAGGATTGCTTTTAATAATACTTGCGTGTACAGCTTTTCTTTGGTTGCCATGGCTATTATTTATTTTAAAATAGGTGTTTATGACATTTACAGGTAATAAAGAAGAAATACAAAGACAAATATTTAATTTAAGCCCAAATGTGCTATATGATTTTAAATTTGAGGAACATAGAGAAAAAAGAGGACCTCAAGCCAATAAATATGCTTGGAAACTCATGACAGAAATAGGAAGAAAAATGACCTTAACAAAAGAAGAAGTATATACTAGAATGCTGTCTGACTATGGAGTTTTTAAAACTGACGAATATGGAGAGATAATAGAAGGTTATTTTCTCCCCCAAACATCTACAAAAGATTTTGGGTATTGGAAATTTATTGAGTATGTAAATGTAGGCGATGCCGTAAAAAAGATGTGTTACTTGTTAAAAGGAAGTAGTGAGTACAATTCAAAAGAAATGTATGATTTTATACAAGGGATAGAACAAGAAGCAAAGACACTTGGAATAGAAACTTTAGAAGAACGAAAATTACGATTGATGATAGAGGAGATGGAAAAGTATGAACAAAATAACACTTATAGGAAGAATTAGTAAAAACATCGAATTAAGAACAACTACAGGCGGAAAAGATGTCGCAAATTTTAGTATTGCAGTAAATAATCCTTATAAAAAAGATAAAGAAGGAAATACACAAGCTGATTTCTTTGACTGCATAGTATGGGGAACACAAGCAGTTAATTTACAAAAATATCAAGAAAAAGGAAACTTAATTGCAGTAGAAGGACGTTTAGAAAATCAAAAATGGCAAGATGAGAAAGGAAATAATCATTATAAGAATGTAATTGTTTGTGAATCAATAGAATATCTTGCAAAGAAAAATGGACAACAAATGCCAGTTCCAGAAGCTCCAATACCATCAACAGAAGTTTCTGAAGACCCATTTCAAAACTTTGGAGAAGAAATAACTTTGTCTGATGATGATTTACCATTTTAATTGGCAGGTATTAAAAAAATGAAAGGCAGATTAAGGGTTTTGGAGACCTAGTTAGGAGGGATAAAAATGACAGAACAATATGAACTAATCTTTTTAAAAAAATTACAAGATTGTATAGATGGCTTAGATGATTTAGATGAAATAATAAGTACTAATTCAGAAAGGCAAAGTGTTACTGATTATGAATTGAGTGATTGGTTACATTTCTTGCAAAACGAAGAAAATATAGATGATGAAACAATTTTAAATGTATCAAATAAAATAATAGCTTTAAGAAAAAAGAGACAGTCACTTAGAAACGAATATGAATGCATTAAAAGATATAAAGAACTAAGTAATAGAATGATGACACCAGCAAGTCGTGAATCAATAAAAACAGAAATAGGAAAAACTTTAAGTAATTTAAATCAACCTTATAAAAATAGAGTCATCACAGAAGATGATATTACGTTTGTAAAAGCTAAATGTGAAAAAAAAACAGTTAGAAAATTAAGAAGAAAAGATAGTGCTGAATTAGATAAGCAACTGTTAGAATTAAAAAAACAAGGATTATCACAAAGAGAAATGGCTGAAATCGTTGGAATTACCCAAGCAAGCATAAGTGTGAGATTTAAGAAAATGAAAGAAAAAGGTAATTATGAAATTTGAAGAAATGATAAATAAAATACATTTAGATGATTGCTATGAAATGATAAAAGAAATACCAGATAATAGCATTGATTGTGTATATATCGATATTCCTTATTTATTTGTGAATAATGGTTATCAGTCCTCACCATTATCACAACGTATAAAAAAATTAAGACAGGTTGATTTAGTTGGTATTACGGAAGGAATAGATTATTCGATATATTCTGAAATACTACGTGTTATGAAAAAAATAAATTGTTTTATTTGGTGTAGCAAAAATCAAATTTTGGATACATTGAATTTTTTCGTTAAAAATGGATGTATGTTTGAAATTCTAACTTGGAATAAAACAAACCCAACACCAACGACGAATAACGTTTTTTTACCAGATATTGAATATTGTTTGTATTTTAAAGAAAAAGGCGTGAAGCTAAATGATGGCTATGATTTAAAGAGTAAATGGTTTATTTCTCAAATAAATAAGTCAGATAAAGATAAATATAACCATCCTACAATAAAGCCATTAGAACTGGTAAAAAGACATTTGCTTCATACTACTCAGGAGAATGATATTATCTTAGATTGCTTTTGTGGTAGTGGAACAACATGTGTTGCAGCAAAAGAATTAAACCGTCGATTTATAGGAATTGAAATAAACGAAAAATATCATAAAATAGCTTGTGATAGATTAAACGGAATAGACGCAAACGGTCAAATGAGTATATTTACAGATTTTGAAAAATTAGAAAGTGAGGAATAAAAATGACGAAAGAAGAAGCCTATAATCAATTAAAAGATTTAATTGAAGATAGAAAAAGTTTTTTATCTGGAGATAATAAAGCAGATGACCTTTTTCTAAAAGATATTGAAAGCATAAAGATAGCTTTAGAAATTATTGAGAAAATAAATGAAATAAAAGAATATATAAACAATACAACTACAATGATTGTATCTGGCAAAGCAATGAAATTATCTGAAGAAATATCTGGAAGAGATATTTTAGAAATAATAGAAAGAGGTAATAGAGAATGATAACATTAACGATAAAAAAGAAATGGTTTGATATGATAAAATCAGGCGAAAAGAAAGAGGAATATAGAGAAATAAAGAAATATTATGATACAAGATTTAAAATTCTTGCAGGAGACCATAAAATTCACGAAATACTATTTAGAAATGGTTATTCTAAGAGCAGTCCAATTATGAAATGTCGTTGCTATATTGGCATTGGCTATGGACTTCCTGAATGGGGAGCAGAAAAAGGCAAAGTATATTATGTGTTAAAAATATTAAGTGTGGAGGAAGTATGAAAATAAAGATAATTGATTTATATAATAAAAAAGAAAAACCCAAGCAAATTAAATATAAAAATTATATTTGGAATTTAGACGAAAATAATTTATATGACTGCAAAGATGTTGCGATAGATTTAGATGTTTATTTAGCAAGTGTACAAATTTGTGATTTAGGAAGAATAAACATTGATAATATTGTTACAAAAAAACAATTTGATTTAATGAAATATGAGATAGGAGGATAGAATGGATCTATTTAATATAAAAAAAATAAAAAAATTAGAAGATAAAGTGTTTTCTTTAGAACGAGAACTTGAAAGAGAAAAAAATAGCGTTGTTACACTTAAAGAAGTCTTGAGAAGTAATAGTGAATCAAGAAAATATTTAGAAGAAGAAAATAAAAAGCTAATAGAATGGATAAAAAGCATTTTAGAAGAATTTGGAACAATGGATGTAAGAGAACAAAGTACAGTACATATTCCAGTTTATAAAAGAAGCGATATTATGCTTTTTCGTAGTGCTAATGAAGAAATACCAAGATACAAAGAAAAAATAGTAGTAATACCAGAAATAGTGATTCATGAAAGAAATTATTAAGATAGGAGAGTGATTTAATGATACTAGAGAAACACTTAACGATAAGAGAAGTAAAAAAAATATTAAGGGATTTGAATGATGATTTACAAACAGAGCTTGAGAATAAAGAGGCAAATTATCAAAGAACACAACCACAGTCGCCAGTACTAAAAGATATAGTTGTAGATAAGTCACATTCGTCTTTTGATAAGTTCTCACATTATGTTATTAAAGATGAAGATTTAGACCCCAGAATTATATCTTTATTGCAATCAATAAATGCATATGAAGCTCTTATTATTAAAAGGATTAGAAGTGTTGCACTAGCAAACAAAAAAGATGCAGAAGTTATAATTTTACGTGAAGATGAAAAATGGGCAAGTGAGCATGGTGGAAATCCAAGGTCGTGGGAACTAATAGGAGAAATGACTGGCTTTAGTTCTAGACAAGCTCATAGAATATACGATAAATTTTTAATTTCATAGTATCAAAATATAAAAATTGAATATACTATAAATATGTGTTGACACGTGTAAATAAGAGTGATATAATTTATACAGAAAGGAGGAAAAATGACAGTTAACAGGGTAGTGTTGAAGGCACTCGAAAAAGATGGTTGGGTATTAGTGAGGCAAAAAGGCTCACACGCCATTTATCAAAAAAATGGAAAAACCTGCCCCGTACCTATTCATAAAGGAGATATTCCTAAAGGTACGTTATCAAATATAGTTAAAATTACAGGGATTAAGATTTAATCCCTGCATATTGACTATAATATAATTTATTGTCATTTTTTAAAAGAATATGAAAAAATATTTTTATCCTGCTATTTTCTCAAAGGAGGGCGAAGCCTATAACGTAAAGTTTTTGGACTTTGAAGATATTTTTACTTTTGGCAATGGTTTTGATGATGCTTATTATATGGCGCAAGATGCACTATATAATATGTTACCAGAATACAAAGATAATCTTCCAAAACCTACATTTGACTATATGAATATAAAAACTGAGGGAAATGAATTTATTACTATGGTTGAATTAGATTTATTGGAACACGAAAAGAAAATATCTTCTAAAACAGTAAATACGACTGTTACTATGCCAGAATGGTTGAAAAATTTAGCTGATATAAATGGATTAAATTTTTCAAAAGTTTTACAAGAAGGTTTAAAAAAAGAATTAAATCTATTGTAATTTTAAAATATTTATAATATATTATTATTGAAACTGTCATTTTTCCGTTAAAACGGATAAAAAGAGCCAAAAAAAGGCTCTTTTTTTGCAACTTGTCATGTTGATGTCATGGTCGTAGTGTTAAAATGGTATTATGGAATAATTATAAATTATTTCATTGCCCTTTTTATTCTTTTAAGAACACTATCTTTTAAGGTAGTGCATTGAAGATGTGAAAAAGTACTACAGAGGTGTAGGAACCTTAATCTATTTACCGATAGAACCCTACAGAGAGTTTTTTGCAGACGTGCAAATGTAAAAGAGACAGTGATATGAATGTGACTTTTGGATTGGGAATATCTTTGATGTAGTATCTTAAATGATACAGTCTTTGACTGATAGGACTATAAATCAAAAATCAGACGGGAGAAATCTCGTTCTCGTAGGCGAACAGAGTTCTACGTTGGTTGTGACCTACACACGCTAAGCTATTAGTAGTAATTCTAAGTAAGTTGTTGTAATGGACAACCTAGGTTATTGCTTAGAAAAATGGTATATATGCTAGTATGGCGAAAAAGAGACGCGGCAGAAATGTTGGGTAATCCGAAAGGACCCCGTGGGAGGTCATAACTCTTTACTAGCTCCAATTTTTGTCTTAGTAACTTAATGGTAAAGTCGGGAGTGCACTATTCCAAAACCAGGACCAGGAATGCAAGGTTCGAATCCTGCCTAAGACATTTAGAGAACTACTAATCTAGTTCTTTTTTTATTTGAGAACACAAGAAAAAACTTATAAGCCATGTTTACCTCCACTTGTGTTCCGAAATAAGAAAGGAAAGATATAAATGATAGGATTTATACTAGGTTTTTTCTTAGGTTTCTTCATTGCAGGTGCTTTAATGTTAGGAAAAGAATCTGATGAATGATTATAGACCTAGAATAGTTGTTAGACTTCTACAAGAAACAAAGAGAATTACTTGATATACATGAGAAAGAGGTTAAAGAAGAATATAGATTGATTTTGAAGAAAGAAGGAGAGTGAGTGGCACACTAATTTGTCTAGGAATTATTGGTAGTATTGATAAGAAAAATTAAGTAGAAAGTAGGTGAGAAATTTTGCTAACAATAAAACAAGAAAAGTTTGTACAAAATATAATAAAAGGTATGTCACAAAGAGAGGCCTACAAGAATAGTTATGATGCAAGTAAAATGAAAGATGAAGTCATTGATACGAAAGCTTCACTTTTGTTTAAAGAGGATAAGATTAGGAAAAGGTACGAGGAACTCACAAAAAAACTTGAAGATGAAACAATAATGAGTACTAAAGAACGTATGAAATGGTTATCTAAAGTTGTAAATGGAGAAATCAAAGAAATAGTTCCGATGATTGTTACTGATAAAGATGGAAATACCCAAACGATAGAACAAGAAGTACCTTCAAAACTAAAAGTAAAAATAATAGCATTAGATACATTAAATAAAATGGATAACAGTTACAAACAGACTATAGAAGTTCATAATCCTCAAGCTACCAAAATTCTTGAATCAATCAATAAACAGTTAGGTGGTAAAAGTGGATGATGTTTTTCCTTTAAGCGAGAAATACATTGATTTCTTAAAATATGAGTGTAGTTGTGAGTTTTTAGAAGGTACTACTGCAGCAGGTAAAACTACAGTTGCTATTCCTAAGTTCATGTTTAAGATAATGAATTACAAAGGAACGAAACCAAGCATTATAGCAGGGCTTGATTTAGGAACTATTGAAAAGAATATTATCAATGCAGATAATGGCTTGATAGAAGTATTTGGAGATTATGAGCAAGGTGGTTGCATTGAATATCACTCAAGTGGAGCAGGTAATATTAGAATGCCTCATATCTTATTTCATACACAAAATGGAGTTAAAGTAATTTACATTCTTGGTTATGATAATGTGAAACGTTGGAAGAAAGCGCTTGGTGGACAATGTTATGGCTTGTTTATAGACGAGTTTAATATTGCTGATATAGACTTTGTTAGAGAATCATTTATGCGTGCAGATTATAAACTCAGTACAATGAATCCAGATGACCCTAACAAGGAGTGTTATACGGAATATGTTAATCATGCGAGACCAATTGAAAAATATAAAAACGATGGACCACAAGAATTACTTGATATGTTAAATGAAGAACAAAAAGCTGATTGGACTTGGTGGTATTTTTCTTTTGAACATAACGCAAGTTTAACAGAAGAAAAAAAGAATCAGATAATAGAGTCTGTTCCTAAAGGTTCAAAGTTATATAAAAATAAAATTCAAGGACTTAGAGGAAAAGCAACAGGACTTGTGTTTGATTTAAAAAAAGAAAATATAATCACAAGAACTCAAGCTTTGAATATGAAATTTATCCGATATGCAATTGGAGTAGACACATCATACTCTAAGAAGTCACATGATAAATTGACATTTACATTGATAGGAATTACAGAAGATAGAAAGTGTGTGATTCTTGAAGAGCAAGTAGATAACAACAGAAATAGAGAAATTCCATTTGCTCCAAGTGACGTTATTCCAAGAACTGTAGAATTTGCAGAAAAGTGTAAGTTGTTATGGAATATTAACAAATTAACATACATCTTTATAGATTCAGCAGATGCAGGAACAATAAGTGAAGGTCAAAAATTCAAGAGAATGAGCCATTGCATTTATCAATTTGTAGCTGCTTGGAAAAAGACTCCAAATTTAATAAGAGTACAATTACAACAATCGTGGATGAATACCTGCGATTTTTTAATTGTGGATGAATGTAAAAATTTTATTCATGAACTTAATGTCTATAGTTTTACAGAAGATGGAGATTTAGAAGATGGAAACGACCATAGCATTCAAGGTGGACAATATGGATGGTTACCTTTTAAAAAGATGATTGGAAACTGGGAACTAATAAAACATTTTATTAAAGACAATACAAAAGATGAAACACTTGAATATGACATAAAGAGAGGAAGATGAAAGGATGGGAAAGATTAAAGATATGGTAAAGACATGGTTAGACATTAGACCTAATACACCACAAAGATTAGTTGTCTATCAAAATAAAGACTTTAGAACAATGTGTGCGATTAACCGTGTGTGGTTACGTGGCGATGCTTTTGAACTTGCATCTCTTCATGGACAATTAGAAGGATATGAGCATGCATTTTGGGGAAGTGTGTCTACTTCTGGTATGGAGATAAAGAAATCTCATAGTGGATTACCAGCAATAATTACTAACAAATTAACTGATATTGTATTAAACGATTACAATGGCATTGAAACAGAAGATTCACAATTAAATGATTATTGGAAATCTGTAATAACAGATGAAACTAGTAGTGACTTATTTGACGATTTGCTAGAAGAAGTAATTACAGATTGTTTGGCGATTGGTGACGGAGCAGTAAGATTTGTATACAATCCTGAAATAGGAAAACCAATAATTGAATGGTTTTCTAGTGAAAATGTCGATTTTATTTATAAGAACAAGAAATTGATTGAAATTGATTTTAATTTTTATTATGAGAAAAACAAAAAGATATATCATTTAATCGAAAAAAGAGGTTATGGTTATATAAAATATGAGCTGTATTATAATGATGAACTTGTTTCATTAAGTAATATAGATGAGCTAAAAGAACTAAAAAATATATCATTTATAAATACTGTAATGCTAGCTGTACCTTGTATGATAAAAAAATCAAAAAGATTCAAAGGAAGGGGGTCTGCTATATTTGAAGAAAAGTACGATTCGTTAGATAGTTTTGATGAAATTGTTTCGCAATGGCTAGAGGCCGTGAGAGATGGAAGAGCGACAAAATATATTCCAGAATCTTTATGTCCTAAAGACCCAAATACTGGAGAAACATTATTACCTAACCCCTTCGATAATAAATTTATATCAACAGAAGATGATATGACAGAAACTGGAGCAAGTAAAAATAAAATAGAAGTGACACAACCACAAATACCTACAGAAAACTACTTGCAATCTTACATCACTTATTTAGATCTATGCTTACAAGGTATTATAAGTCCTGCCACACTTGGTATAGATAATAAAAAAATAACAGATGCCAATGCCTCATATGAAAGGCAAATGGAAAAAACAACAATGTATACAAGAGGAAAGATTATCAAAGCATTAAATAATTTTATTCCAAGAGTCGTAACTACTGCATATCAATTCAAATTCATATTAGAAAATGGAAATATTCCAGATATAAAAGAAGTTACTGCAAAATTTGGTGAATATAATAGTCCTTCTTTTGATGCTCAAATAGATACAATGAGTAAAGCAAAAACAAATGGTATCATGTCTATTGAAACACTTATTGACGAACTATATGGAGATTCTAAAACAGAAGAATGGAAACAAGATGAAGTTAAAAGAATAAAAGAAGAACAAGGTATCACTTCCATAGAAGAACCTTCTGTAAATATGGATTTGAATATACCAAAAGATGATGAAGTAGATGAAGAATAGAATCAATATAAAAGAAATTGAACAAGAAATAGAACTTGAACTATTTTCTTCTATGAAAAGAAACTTAGAGAGACATTTAAAAGAAGAAACAAAAACAGGCTTTGATTATCCTCAATGGCAAGCAGAAACTTTGAAAGAAATAAAAAGATTTCAAAAAGAAAATAAATCCATTGTAAGAGATAAAACATCAGGATTGAATAATGCTATATCAAAACAACTTCAAAATGAATTAAAACAAGGTTCACAAAGAGAAATGAAAAAATATAAAGAAGTTATGGGAAGTAAGTATAAAGCAAATAGAAATCTTTCTCATAGCTTTTTTAAGTTAAATGATAAAAAACTTACTAGTTTGATAGATGAAGTCCAAAATGGCACGAAATTAGCAAATTATGGTGCTTTAAGAATGATGGATGACCAATATAGAAAAGTTATTTCTAAAGCAGTTATGTTTTCTAATTATGGTGCAGTCTCTCCCAAAAAAGCAATAGACATGGCTACTAAAGATTTTTTAAATGCTGGTATAAATTGTATTGAATATAAAAATGGTAGACGTGTTAATATTGCGGATTACTGTGATATGACTGTAAGAACGGCTAATACAAGAGCACAATTGATTGGAGAAGGTCAATTTAGACAAGAACTAGGGGAGCATTTAGTAAAACCGACTAAGCATAATAGTTCTTGTGAAAAATGTGCTAAATGGGAAGGGAAAATATTGATTGATGATGTCTATTCTGGAGGAAGCAAAAAAGACGGCAAGTATCCATTACTAAGTGAAGCGATGGCACAAGGATTCTTTCACCCAAGATGTGAACATTCTCTTCCAACTTATTATAAAGAGGTCGCAGAAATTGAATTTGATGAACATGGTCCAACAGAAACAACAATGAGGCAATATCAAGAAGATTTAAATTGGATAAATAATAATATTCAAAAATATGAAAGATTAGTTGCTGGTTCATTAGATGAAGAAAATGTAAGAAAATACAAAAATAAAAGAAGTATATTTGAAAAGAAAAAAGAAGAAGTGTTAAAGATTATGTATGAAAGTAGATATCAAGATGTTACTCAAGAATGGTTAAAAAATGCTACACCTAATAGTCATCAAATGTTAGATAGGAATTATTTTATTTATGATGACAAAAAATATATTGTAGATGGTAAAAATGTTGTATTAGATTACTCAAAAAAAGAAAAAGAAGTTGCTAAATGGCTAGAAAATACTTTTGGTGGAGAATTATATATGTTACCAAGAATAAATAATCCTTCTGGAATAGAGACAGCTGACTATTTATTTAGAAAAGAATATTGGGATTTAAAAGAAATAAATGGCAACGGAAAGCATACTTTAGATTCAGCTATAAAAAAGAAAAGAAGCCAAGCTAACAATTTCATATTGGACTTAAGTAATAGTGAAATGGTAAAGGAAGAAGCACTAAGGCAGCTTGAACTAATATTTAAATCAAAAGATAGAAAATGGCTAGAAAAAGTAATATTAAAAAGAGATGAAGAAGTAATTGTAATATTAAAACATAAAAAAAGAGATTAACCATCAGTCCCAAATACGGACCAAGACTAATCTCAAAAATGTAATTACAATTACATTCTACTATATTTTACGCAGAAAGTCAAATTTCATGCGTATTTTTGGCAGGATAGTTTAATGGAAGAATAACAGTCAACCTTGCTGTTAACGTTGGTTCGATTCCAACTCCTGCAACCATATTTTATAGAACATAGAAATATGTTCTTTTTCGTATGTCCAAACCCTGATTGACATAAAAAGCTGGAGAATAGTCATTCAAGACTTTAAAAAGGAGGAGATTATGAAGAATAATCGATTAAAAATGCCTATGAATCTACAATTATTTGCAGATGAAGGTGGAAATGAGGGAGGAACTCAAGCCTCACAAAACGGAGTTCAAAATAATGGTCAAGGAGCTATACAACAACCTAGTATTGATTATGAAAAAATACAAGGAATGATTGATAGTAGAAATTCTAAGACAGAAGAAAGTGTTTTAAAAGATTATTTTCAAAAACAAGGATTAAGCCCAGATGAAGCAAAGCAAGCTATGAAGGACTTCAAGACTCAAAGAGAAAAAAATAATCAACAACAAGTTATTGATAACAATGCCTTGAAAGAACAATTGGCAAGTGCCAATAAAGCAACTTTGCAATCTAATATTGAAAAGGAAGCAATAATGCAAGCTTTAGAGTTAGGAATTGATAGAAAGACTATCCCTTATGTTTCAAAGTTAGCTGATTTTAGCAAAGTTACGGATGAACAAGGAATTATCAATAGCGAATCCATTAAAACAGCTTTACAACAAGTATTAGATGATGTTCCAGCCTTTAAAACAAAAAGCGAAAATGCTTCTAATTTAAAGATTGGAGCTGATGGTTCTAATGCTCAAGAAACCAGTAAAGATTTATTTAATTTTGGATTTACTGGAGTTCGTAAACACTAGAAAATAGTGTTTTTTTAATTTAGAAAGAGAGATGATATTATGCCAAAATTAAACTATGCAACAGAATATAGTCAAGCATTAGCACAAGCTTATCCTTATACACTATATTTTGGGGCTTTATGGACTGCAACCAAAGAAGATGTAAAATTCTTAAATAGCAACACGATTCAATTACCAAGTTTAAAGGTAAAAGGACGTAAAAATGGTAATCGTGATACCATTGGAACTTTTGGAAGAAATTTCGATAATGAATGGGAGCCAAAAACTCTAAAAAATCACAGGACTTGGGATACTTTAGTTCATCCACGTGATATTGATGAAACTAATAAAGTAGCATCTATTCAAAATATCACAAAAACTATGAATGAAGAACAAAAGTTCCCAGAAATGGACGCAGAAGCAATCAATGCAGTTTATTCATTGAAAAATGAAATTGAACCAATTGAGGCAAAAACAAAAGGTTATATTACAGTTCAAAACGTATTGACTGAATTTGATGCTTTAATGGACAAAATGGACGAAAAAAGAGTGCCCGCTGCTGGTCGTATTCTTTATGTTGATACATTCACTAAAAGTTTAATTGATACTGCAAAAGATGTAGTTCGCGCTAGTGGAAATAAATTGTTAGGACGTACAGTATCACGTATTGACGAAGTTGAAATTGTATCTGTTCCTACAACGTTAATGAAATCGGCTTTTACATTTAAAGAAGATGATGGTTTTGAAGTATCTGCAGATGCTAAAGACGTAAAAATGATGTTAGTTCATTTAAGTGCTATTATTCCAGCGATTTCATATGAATTTGCACAATTAGAAAGTCCAAGTGCTTTATCACAAGGTAAATATGTTTATTTTGAAGAGTCTTTCGAAGATATGTTTATCTATAATAAAAAACATGATGCAATTCAATTCTTAGTTGAAGAAACTGCTTAATGGCTTTATTTAAACATAAAAATGGTGGTATTTGCGAAGTTTTGACGGAAGAGAATATTGTTAAACTTCGCAAAAACACCGACTATAAAGAAATAAAAGATAAACCTAAAGAAAGTAAAGAAACTAAGAAAGAAAAGCTAGAACTTGATGATAATAAAATATTAGAAAAATAGAGGTGATAAGATGGATAAATCTTATATAACCATACGAGATTATGAAGATTTTTGGGATATAACTTTAGATAAAGATGATTTCAAAAAGAATTTAATCTTAGCAAAAGAAAAAGTAGATAGTGTAACTCATAATAGAATAGTAGCAATAGGATTTGAAAATTTAACAAAATTTCAACAAGAAAAAATTAAATTAGCAATGCTTTATCAAGTAGCGTACATAGAGGAGAATGGTACAGAATCTAGTGATGTAAGTAGTTATAGTGTATTAGATATATCTGTTAATGTAGATAAAACTACAGAAACAAAAGCTAAGAAACTAAATATGTCTAGTTTTGCATTAGACCAACTACAGAAAACTGGTTTATGTACTAATAATTTTCGATGGCGTTAAAAGTTAAAAATTTACGTTTTCCAAAAGAATTAGCAAATACTCCTTTTGAAATAGAATTGGAACAGACTGGAATATCTGAAGAAGGGGAACCTATAAGCACTTTTAAAGATGGTGGTAAATGTATATTTTCTGAAAAATCAAAACGGATCATTGACGAAAATGGAAGAAAAATAATGTTATCAGGCAAAATTGCTATTGAAGGAGATATTGCTCCAGATTTGAAAATAATAGCTAGTGGCAATGTTTTGATTTATGGAAGAAAATATGAAATTTACGCAGGATATCGACCTAGAAACCCAGACGGTTCTATTTTTATGACGGAGTTTGATTTAATGTAATGAAAGTTACAAGTAAGGCAAATGCTTGTCATTCTAAAGCTATGCAAGCAGTATTTCAAAAGGCACAGATAAAAACATGTGATGCAATCAAGTCAGATTTACAAGATTCACAGACACTTCCTTTTGATACTGGAGCATTACAAGAAAATATATTTGTGTATAAAGGCGATATCAATCGTGGAATAGTACGTATAATGCATACGAACCTACCATATCCACGAAGATTATATTTTCATCCAGAATATAACTTTAGCAAAGAAAAAAATTCTAAAGCAGGTGGAATGTGGTTTGAACCTTATCGTCCTAATGGAAAAAAAGGTAAAATGCCCCAAATATATTTCACTAAATTTGTAAGAAAGGAAATGGAAAATGTCATTAACAACCATTAAAGATTATTTTAAAGAAACATTTCTTTGGAAAGATGCTATTTCAATTGGAAAAATTGATAAAAATCAAGAAAAAGCAGTTTGCTTTTACCCGTCAAAACGTGAAATTGTAAAAATGATGCGAATTGGTGGAAAGAAAAATGCTAAATATAATTTAATTCCTATTACTATTCTGTTAAGATACACAAAAAATCAGTCTTTAGCAGAAGCTAAAGCAAAGGAAATTTATGACTTCTTTGATGAGAGGTCTTTTTATTTGAATCAAAAAAGAATATTCGTAATTCAACAATCAAATGAACCTATTTGGTTAGGAACAGATGAACAAAATGTTTATGAATATTCTTTTGAATTAAATTTTTATGAAGAAAGGTAGGTGGCTATAAATGGCTACATTTACAACTGGAGTATTTCCAGTATATGATTTAATTTTTAAAATTGGTGCTGCAGGAGAAACTTCAGCAGATGCAGACATGAAAAATATTGCAGAAATGGATAATTTTTCGATGTCTGTTACATCAGATACGCAAGAGTGGAATCCGATGGACGCAAAAGGTTGGAGAAAACTATTAGTAACTGCTAAAGCTTTAACAATTTCTTTGTCTGGGAAAAGATGTTATGGAGATGATGGAAATGATTATGTTGCAGACTTAGCATTAAAAAATGGACGTAATTGTTGTTCTAAAATGTCAATCGATTTTCCAAACGGTGACAAATTAGAGATGAATTGCGTTGTAAAAGTTACGAATTGGGTAGGTGGAGCATCTACAGATGTACAACCTTTAGAATTTGACTTAGAAAGTAACGGAGAACCAATTTTTACACCAGCTAGTACTGGAGAATAGGAGAGGATTATTCCTCTCCAAAATTTTAATAAAATAGAAAGAAGGAAAAATATATGAGAATTATTGAAACTGGAGATAAAATTTTAACAGGAGAAAATCACCCACAATTACAAATAGGAGATAAATTATATTTAGTAGACGATAGAAAGAAAACATTTGATGCAATTAATGAAGTGCAATCAGATGTTACTATTTTACAAAGTGAAAAAGAAAGAAAAATTTTTGAATTGGCATTAGGAGTAGAAAATGCTAAAGAGTTGTTAGAAAATGAAGATTTGACAGTAAGTGGCTATAAGAATTTAACTTACTTTATTTTAGCAGCAATTACTGGAAGTACTTTTGAGGAAATAAAAGAACAGAGTGAACAAAAAAACTAATATCCCAAGAAGTTTTCTATGATGAAGATTTCGATTGGGATAGAATTGTAGCAAGTTTTACGCAGCAATATGGTATTCGTTTAAGTCGTGAATATAACGAAATATCCACGCAAGAATATTATCAATTGTTGAAACACTTAAATGGAGATACACCCTTAGGATATTATATTCAAATACGTTCAGAAAAGGATTCTAAAAAGATTCAAGAAATGACTAAAGATGAGAAAAATATTCGTAGCGAGTGGCAACAATTTAGATTGAAACATGCTCCCAAAATAAATGAAAAAGATAAAAAGAAAAAGACAGAAGAATTTCATTCTTTAATAAAATCAATGTTTGGAGGTGGTATGAGGTAACGATGGAGTTGCAGGAACAGTATATTTTAATACTGCTTTCGATACAAAAAATTATGATAGAAATATATCTACTACTTTAAAAAATACAGAAAATGCTTTTTCAAATAGTTTTAAGAAAATAGGTTCAATTGTTGGTAAGGCATTAGCAGTAACTGCTGTTGCTAAGTTTACAAAGTCATGTTTAGATTTGGGTTCAGATTTAGCAGAAGTACAGAATGTTGTTGATGTTTCATTTCCGAAAATGAGTGAACAAGTAAATGCTTTTGCCAAAAACTCTATTACTCAATTTGGTTTATCTGAAAAGATGACAAAACAATTCATGGGTACTTATGGCGCTATGTCCAAGAGTTTTGGATTTAGTGAACAAGCAGCCTATGAGATGTCTAAAACGGTTACAGGACTTGTAGGAGACGTTGCGTCTTTTTATAATATCAGTCAAGATTTAGCTTCTGTTAAATTAAAAGCTATATGGACAGGCG
Organism: uncultured Mycoplasmatota bacterium; assembly: GCA_947649355.1. Taxonomy (GTDB): domain Bacteria; phylum Bacillota_I; class Bacilli_A; order RF39; family UBA660; genus Ventrenecus. The sequence continues at coordinate 35,264 of CANSRG010000006.1, forward strand.
AAACAGAAGGACTCAAAGATCTAGGAGTTGTAATGACGCAAACTGCGTTAAATGAATACGCGATGCAGCAAGGACTAGGCAAGACAGTAGATAAGATGTCAGAAGCTGAAAAAGTGGCTTTACGATATTCTTTTGTACAAAATAAACTTGCAGGAGCAATGGGTGACTTTGCAAGAACAAGTGATGGTTGGGCTAATCAAACAAGAATTTTATCTTTGCGTTTTGACCAATTAAAAGCAACTTTAGGACAAGGATTTATTACATTATTTACACCAATTATTAAAGGAATAAACACCATTTTAGCTGGCTTACAAAAAATAGCAGAGGTATTTACTTCTGTAGTTAGTAAAATCTTTGGAAAACAAAGTGAAGCAATAAGCAATGTTACTACAGATTATGTAGGTTTAGGAGAAAGTGCTGTAGAATCTGCTAACGAAACTGTAAATGCATCTAAAAAGGCTCAAAAGGCTATAATGGGTTATGACAAATTGAACATTTTGTCTAATAAAAAAGATTCTGGAAGTGATTCTGGTGGTTCTAGTTCACCAAATATAGGTGGTGGAGTAATAAATACTCCAACAATTAAAGATAATACTACACCAGCTTTAGACGGAATAATCTCAAAAATTACTTCAAAGATAAATACTTTTGTTGCACCATTAAAAAACATTTCTTTTGAATCTCTAGTAAATTCTTTAGAAAAATTAAAGAATGCTTTTTTGCCTTTTGCTAAAAATATTTTTAGTGGTTTAGAATGGGGATATTTCAATCTTTTAGTTCCATTAGCAAAATTTACAATTGAATCTGTAATTCCTACTTTTTTAGATTTATTTAGTAGTGCTTTAAAAGTTTTAAATCCACTTTTAACTACATTTAAAGATATTTTTTCTCCAATATGGGAAAATTTATTAAAACCATTTTTATCTTGGACAGGAGATATTGTCATCGGAATTTTAAAAGGTGTAGCAGATGCTCTTTCGAATATTGGAGATTGGATGAGCAATCACCAAGGAATAGTAGATGGAATAGTAATTTCATTAGGCACATTCTTTGGATTGTGGAAATTAGCAAAACTTATGGCATTTATTCAAATGAGTGGTGGAATAAGCGAGGCATTTAAAACTATTGGAGAAGCTATTAAGACTTGTACAATAGAAAAAATAAAGGATAAAATAGAAACTTTAAAAATCATTGGATTGTATGTAAAAGACTTTATAGTGAGCATTGCTTCTGGAACAGCAGCCTTAGTTAAAAATGCAGCTCAATGGGTTATTGAAACAGGAGTAAAAATTGCTTCTACTGCTGCTACTTGGGCAAGTGTTGCAGCAACTACTGCAGCAACAGCAGCAACATGGCTATTTAATACAGCTTTAGCAGTACTAACGTCTCCAATCACTCTTGTCATAGGAGCAATAGCATTATTATGTGGTGGAATTTATTTGCTTGTTAAATATTGGGATGATGTGAAGAATGCTGCAGGTGCATGTTGGGATTGGATAGTAAGTGTTTGGAATGGTGCCTGCGAATGGTTTAATTCTACAATAATTCAACCAGTTGGAGATTTCTTTTTGGGGATGTGGGATGGCTTAAAAAATGGTGCATCTAATGCTTGGGAAGGAATAAAAGAGGTATTTTCTAAAGTTGGAGAATTTTTTGGAAATGTTTTTGGCAATGCTTGGCAAAAAGTCAAAGATATATTCTCAGTTGGAGGACGTATCTTCGATGGAATTAAGGATGGCATAGTGAGTGCATTTAAAAGTGTAGTAAACGCAATTATTCGAGGAATCAATAAAGTTATTTCTATACCATTTAACGCAATCAATAATGCTCTTGGAAGAATACGAGATTTAGATTTACCAATTATAGGACGACCATTTAGTTGGATTCCATCAATTTATACACCTCAAATTCCACAACTTGCAGAAGGTGCATGGTTTAAAGCAAGAAATCCTAGACTTGCAATTGTAGGAGAGGGAAAAGAAAATGAAATAGTTGCACCAGAGTCAAAAATTGAAGATGCAGTAGAAAAAGGAAATCAGAAAAATAATAATCAAGGTACTGCTCGTTTTGAATTTGTTATTCATGTTGAATACGAAGATGGAAGAAGAATAATAAAGAAAATAAATGATACACAAATTAAAGATGGAAAGATTTCTTTAATAGTTTAGGAGGTTGAGAAATGTTAGAAAACAAATATGATTATTCTATTACACAAGATAAAGTAACAGAAGTGTTTCATGCTCAAAAAGTAGGATATAGATATCCACAGACTGATGGAGATGGAGCTGGAGCAACTGATGAAAATGTAATGTTTCTTGACCCACTTCCTGAGAGAATGACTTTTATAGCAAAATACGAGAATCCAGAAGAACAAGAAACTGCTAAGTTATTGAAAATGGCAAAGAAAAGAACGGGAACTATCCGTTTTTTTGATTTTAGAGAGCAAGAATTTGTTGATAAAGTATGTTATATTGTTGCTGAAAATATAGAACCAGAGTTTTTAATAAATGGAGAATTTGTTTGTAATTCTTTTGAAATAGAGTTTATACAACAAATACCAGACGAATATGTATAATATTAGTGGTGAATATAAAACTGCTTGTAAAGCTCTTACAAGACAATCTAGAACAAAAATAGTAATAAATAATATAACATATGATGGTTCTCAATATATCAAAGACTATCCAAAATTTAGTCATAGTAATGATACTATGATTGGTGGCTTTCCAATTAAAAGTGCTGAATTTAGTTTATGGATTAAAAAAGGTTCAATCGAAATAGTTGATAAAGAAATAAAAATATATCGTGGATTGCTAATAAACGAAGAAATAGAGTGGATTCCACAAGGAGTATTTTATGCAGAAGCAGAAGATATTACAACTTCTGATACTGGAGAGTATATTACAGTTAAATGTTTCGACAATGCAAAAAAATTAGGTACTAAAATTTATAAAGACAATAATACTTATCCTTTGTCAGAAACAAATTATATTAAAAATGTTATTTCACAAGCAGGCTATGAAGTAGATGAGAACGTTTTTGTAGAATCTAAGTATATGATGAAACAAAAACCAAATATGCCTGAAACAACAAGTTCTCGTGAAATTATAAGTCGTTATGCAGAGCAAAGAGGTGCAATAGCTCTATTTTCGAGATTGGGGAAGGTCCAAATAAAGAAACCTACAGAAATAGACTTTACTTATTTATTTTATCAATATAAAAAATTAAATTGTGAAACAACATACGGACCATTAAATCAGTTAATAATCGGAAATAAAAATATTGAGAATAATGTAATATTTCCTAGTGGAAAACAATCTCATCCATGGAATATGGACGACAATCCTTTTTTGGATTTGATAAAACAATCTAGAAGAGAAGAAGTGTATTCTCAAATTGAGGGTCAAGAATTGACTCCATTTAAATTAGAATCAGCCTTAGATTCTTTTTATTTAGATATAAACGATATTATTTCTGTACAGAAAAAAGATGGAAGTTATATAAGTTTAACAATGCTTTCAATTGAAACAGAAAACAGATTAAAATGTAAAATTGGAGCATGTGTACAAAATAGAAAAGATATTTCTTACAATTTGGCAGGAAGTATAAAAGAAGATATAGAGTCAGTTAAGTTTGAGGTAGATTATAATAAAAAACAAATAAATGCTGCAGTAGAGAAATCAAATGATGCTCTATCTCAAACCACAAACTTATCAATCGAACTTGGAAAAATCCAAGGGTTAATAAGTGAATCAGTAGATACTACAAAATCAGCCGAAGGAACAGGATTTGTAAGTTTAGAAAATATAAATCAAAGTGAGCCAGTTATGTTACAAATTCATCCAACAACCGAGGATGTATCTTATTTGTATCCAGCAGACAATTTGTATCCAAGCGATGATTTATTTTTATTAGGCAGAACAGTTATTTTTGAAAATACATCGACAAAAGAAAAAGTAGAATATGAGTTACCTTGTGATTTACTAAAATGTGGTGAAATTTATGATGAATTTACATTAAATTTAAAAAATCATAAATGCACAATTTCAAAAAAAGTGGGCGTTAATGAGAATGGAGAAAATTATGTTTTAACTCAATCAGAAACTAGAGAATTTGATTATCCAACAATAAAACTTTCTGATGGAGATTACAAAGTCTATTTAATAAGTTTTAATACTGCACATATATTTTGTAGGTTAATGAGTAAAAATGTATATACAGAGCAGTTCGCAACAAACATTTCTGTTGAAAGTGCAATAGAACAATTAAGAAATTCTATTACTTTAAGTATAAAAGAAACATTATCAAATTATTCTACAACTACAGAAATGAATAGTGCTATTACAATGAAAGCAAACGAGATAAGTAATTCTGTAAATTTGAAAATTAGTGATGTGAATGGAGATATAAAAGAAATAAATGGTTCTTTAAAATTAAAACTAAATACTGAAGATTTATTTTCAGAATTTAATGTAGCAGTTAATAAAGTAGTGATTACAAGTGACAATTTTAAGTTAGATGTAGAAGGAAACATAAGAGCTCAAAATGCAGATTTAGCTGGAAAGATTACTTCTAATTTTGGGAATATTGGTGGTTGGGATATTAGCAACCTAGGCTTATCAAACGGTACTTTTTTTATACATAATAACGGTTACTCAAATATCTATACTTATGCTGATATAATTGTAATAAGAAATTATTTGTTAGATAAAATCTCTTTAACAGCAGAGGATATTAAGCATTATGACTTAAATAATGATGGTGAAGTTGATTCTGCAGATTTATTGCTAATGAGACAAAAAATATTAAATATATAGAAGGTGATGTTAAAATGAAATATCTAAAAATAATCAATGAAATTTTAATATGCATAGCTTTGTTGCTGTGTATTTTTTTATTTATAAGTCAATTTAGAATTAAAGAAGACTTAAATGGAGATGGAGTAGTTGATTCTGCAGACTTACTTTATCTTCGTCAATATCTAATAAAACAAAACGAAAGGAATTGTTATGAAAAAAGAAAATAAGAAAGACAAGGAAATACAAGTTCCATTGTCAATTTTAATGGAGCGAGCAACAGAGAAAGTGATAAATGTTATAAATGATACTCAATTAGACATTCATTTGAAAATTGAAGTATTACAAAATGTTCTTAAACTTGCGATAAATACAGAACAACAAGAACGTCTAAGATACGAATCTCAATTAAAAGAATTGGAGGTAGAAAATGTCGATAGCAAAACTAAATAAAATAATAAAAAATAAAGGTGAAGAAGGTTACGAGCAGTCTCCAGCAAATAAACAACTTTTACAAGATATGTGTGATAAAACAGACGAAATAATTGAGAATTTAGATTGTAAAATCGTGGAACAAACAAATACAGATTTAAATGATTATACTGAAACAGGCATCTTCTTTTTTGATGCAAGTCAAAAACCTCTAAATATCCCAGTTGGCAGTAATGGATGGTTGCAAGTGATGAAAGCTTCTGAAATTTTTGTAAAACAAATATGGTGGCGAGCTGGAACTCCTAATTCAAATGATTTTGAAACATATGTTAGAACAAAATCAACTTCTTGGAGTGCTTGGAGAAAATATGAAATTTTTGAAGACAGTAATTGGATAAATTTATCTTTAGAAACAGCTATTTCTGTTGGAAATATTAAGAAAAAAGCTCAATATAGAAAAATTGGAAAAGTAGTTCAATTAAGAGGAGATGTACAAGGAATTGCAAAAGGCGATACGTTAATCGCAACTTTGCCTGAAAATTTTAGACCTTCAACAAGACTTGATGTTATACAACCACTTAGCGGTGTAAGATATTGTAGATATCGAATTGAACCAAATGGACAAATAATTTTGGAGTGGACAAGTGATAGCAATTACAATGCGTCATGGTACAACTTAGATATAACCTTTATGATTGATTGAAAGGATTGATAATGTGAATGAACGTTTAGAAATGACACGTGGAGATACATTAAAATTTAAATTTCAAAGAAAAACTGAAAATGAAGAAGTAATAAAAGAAAAAGTAGACAAAATGTATTTCACGATAAAAAGAAATCAAGAAACAAAAAAAGCATTGATTCAAAAAACATCGGATCATAATATAACCTACGACGAAGTCACAGGATATTATCATGTTGTTATTGAACCAGAAGATACAGATAATTTGAGTTATGGAAAATATTATTTTGATGTTGAAATCACAAAAAATGATATTGTAAAGACAATAATTTTAGGAACTCTGCAAATAAACAAAGAAGTAACATTTTCATGTAATAAAGAGGTGCAAAATGATTGAAATAGAAGACGAAAAAGAACTGGTAGTCATTGAAAAAGATATTCAATATATTTACGAAAAACTAAAACCAAACATACTTTCTTTTAGAGGTTCTACGTTAGATAAAATCAATACAAAAATAATCGACAGTTCAAGCATTAAAGATATGAGCTATATGTTTGCAGAAATGAAAAACATTGCGAAACTAGATTTAAGTGAATTTGATACTTCAAATGCAACAATAATGAGTGCAATGTTTTATAATAGTACTTTTAAAAACTTAAATTTAAGTACATTTAAAACTTCATTAGTTACAATGACAAATTCAATGTTTCAAGGCTGTAGAAGTTTAACTGATTTAACTATTAGTAATCTAGATACTTCAAATGTCACCAATATGAGTTATATGTTTGCATTCTGTTCAAGTTTAACAACATTAGATTTAAGCAGTTTTGATTTTTCTAACACTACAAGCTTAGCGAATATGTTTCTTGAATCGAATAATTTAAAAGAAATAAAAGGGGTTTTAGATGTCACAAATGTTATTTCTACAGCTGACATGTTTGGATATTGTAGTTCTTTGAAAGAAGTGCGTATAAAAAAACTTAAAGCAAATCTTTTAGTAAATACAGCTCCACTTTTGTCATCAGAGTCAATCAATTATCTTTTAATGAATGTACAACAAATCACAGAACCAAAAACAATTACTTTAGGTTCAAACATGAGTAAAGCAACGCAAGAAGCAATACAGAACGCTACGTCGAAAGGGTTTACGGTGGTTTAGATGAAAATTATAGAAGAAAATAATTTAGATATTTTATTAGCTACAGAAGGTTATCTTTTAAAATCTAAAGATGATGTTTATAAAGAAGCATACGAAGATGAATTTGGGAATCAAATGCGAGAGCATATACCTTATTACTTTGAAAGAGGATATATACCTAAAAATATAACTTTAGAAAAAGCAAAAGAAATTTATGAAGAAGTGAAAAGAGAAGAGGTTGAAGAATGGAAAATATAACATTAGGGCAAATCGCTACTGCATTGGCTTTTTTTCTAGGAATGATAGGTTCTGTCGAAGCATTAAGTTTTAAATTAAACAAAAAAATAAAAAATATATTAGAGCCAATGAATAAAAAAATTGATAATCTAGAATTAAATACTAATAAAAATTTTTTAGTAAGATTTTTAAGCGATGTAGAGCAAGGAAATGTAATTGATGAGACTGAATGGGAGCGATTCTATGAAACTTATCAAAGATATCATTTTTTAGGAGGAAATTCTTATATAGACCATAAAGTCGAAAAATTAAAGAAAGAAGGTAAAATATGACAAATAAAACTTATGATATATTAAAATACATTGCACAAATTGTACTACCATCTCTAGGTACCTTATATTTTGCTTTAGCAAGTATTTGGAACTTATCTTATGGAGAACAAGTAGTTGGTACAATTACAGCGATAGATACATTTTTAGGAGCATTATTGATGTTATCAAGTAATGCTTATCAAAAGAAAGAAGGAGAATAATTATGGATAGAGTAATATATGAATCTAGTAAAAGAATCACATGTAAATTTAATGGTTACCCAGGTCACAAAGGTG
>CANSRG010000007.1 GCA_947649355.1 uncultured Mycoplasmatota bacterium
CGTCCGTAAACTCTACTTTAAAACATCCAACAGTTAAACTATTTTCTCCAGTTTGGACATGTGTTACTTGCCATATGGCATAACTTATTCCTACTACACAAAATATTCCTATTAGTATTCCTATTAGCAACAATTCTTTTTTCTTTTTCATATGAATCAACTTCCTTTGTCTTAGTATATTCCTATATTTTTCTATGATACTAGTGTAACACAAGAATATACATTTACTATCCTTTTGTTGTATGTTTTCTTGTTTTATTCTCTTAATTATTGTATCATCATACCCCCCCCCCTAAGTCAATTTACATTTAATTTACGTTTACTTTTTTTGATATTCAATATGATATAAAATTCTTACTAATAATTTCCAAGGAATAAATCTTGATAAAAATAAACCTATTTTCATTTTTATTGATGGAACAATAATTAACTTTTTTTGAAACATTTTGTCAATTCCATATCTAGCAACATATTCACTCGACAATCCTTTTACTGTAAATCCTCCTTTTGCGACTTTATTAAATTCTGTGTTTACTGGTCCAGGACACAAAGCACTTATTGACACTTTGTTGTTTTCTCTTCTTAATTCTTCATATATTGCAAGTGATAATTTTAGAATGTAATTTTTTGTAGCATAGTAAGTGGATAATCTTGGCCCCGCTAAAAAGCCTGCACTACTACAAACATTTAAAATGTAACCTTCTTTGTTTTCTGAGGCAAATTTTTTTAAAAATAATTTTGTTAAAATATGATAACTAACAATATTTAGCTCAATCATATCTAACTCTTTTTTTAAATCGGTTTCTAAAAAATTTCCAAATAAACCAAACCCAGCATTATTTATCAATATATCAATATCTATATTTTTTAACTTCTCGTATAAAGAATATACTTCTTCTTGTTTTGTTAAATCGCAAACAATTATTGTTACTTCTCCTTTTAATTCTCTTTTTAGTTCATTTAATCTTTCTTCTCTTCTTGCCACTAATATTAAATCTATTTGTTTTTCATTTAAATATCTAGCCATATCTCTTCCTATACCAGAACTGGCTCCTGTAATAATCGCTCTCATATTTTCCTCTTTTCTATTTTAATATAACAAAAGAATGAGAAAATTTCATTTTATATTTATTTTTTTGACATTTTTTTTATTTTCTTTTACGAATCTAATTGAACAATAAAAATGTGTTTTTTTCTTCGTTATCAATAAAGCATATGTGGTGTTGTATGGAGGTTGGTGAAATAAAAAAAGAAATAGTATTTATACTTATTTTCAATTAGAAATTAAAAATGATTTACTTAATTATTATAAAGAAAAAAATAGAACTATTTTCTTTCATAGATTCTATTTTCTTTTTTTGTCCATTCTAAAATTTCTAATATTTCAAAGTAATAATAAGCTTGTTTTTCTTTTTTGAGTTCTAATTCAGTAATTTCATATTTTTCTAAATCTTCTACTTGATATGTCTCATAATTAAACAATTTCTTTTTTGGTAATTGCATGCCAATTCGATTATCTATTTCATTTGTTTCAAGATTTTTTATTTCATAGAGATGAATAATATCTTCTGGAAACATATGATTTTCAAAATATAATTTTTCTAATTTTTTTATAATTTCATCATCAAACATCGTTATTGTTTCATAATTATAATCGTCATTTTGGAAACACTCTTTATATGGAATTACTTGTGTTGGACAAAAATAAATTCCATCTTTTGTTTCTATCATAGAATATTTTTTATCTTCTACGAAAAAATCTTTTTTAATACCAATCAATTTCATTGTGGATGTATCATAATATGCGTCTTCTTTTGAACGAAAATTTTGATCATAGTAGTAAAGGATATAATTGTCATTTGATTTAATAAATCCAACACGTTCTTTTTGATATTCTTCGTTTTCTAATATTTTTTTTATTGTGTGCTCATTTTTACTTCTACAACTAGTAAGAGAAAGGGGTGTACTTATAAGGGCAAGAGTACATAACATTCCTCTCAATTTTTTTAAATTTTCTTTTTTCATAATTTTCCTCATAGTATATTTTATGTTATTTTTTTGAAACTACATTTTAAATTATGTTTTTTATTCACTTTGTTAATTATTTTTTTCTAAAGATTCCATTAACTTTGGTAACATTTGTTTTTTTCTAGATACTAAGTCCTTTATAAATGTTCCTTCTTCTAAATTAGTAATTCCGAAACTATCTTCTACTATTTCTTTTGCTGATTCATTATAAAGTACATAAGAACCATTTTTTATGATATCAGTAATAAATAAAGTTACTGTGTTGTATTCTCCTCTTGCTATTTCATTTAATTTTTCTATATAACTTTGTAGGTTTTCTTTGATACTATCAAAATCCATTGTGATTACTTGACTGATTCCTAATGATTCATTTCCTACTTTGTAAGATTTAAAGTCTTGGTAAATGATGTCTTCTACTTCCATACCTTCAATACTACTTCCTGCTTTTAACATAGCATAACCATATTCTTCATAATTTTCATCACATAGTTTTGATAATTCTTCTACAGCTTCTTTATCTAATTCCGTTGTGGTTGGACTTTTTAAAATCAAAGTATCTGATAAAATTGCAGATAACATGATTCCAGCGATTTCTTTTGGAATGTTTACATTATATTCTTTATATAAATTATATAAAATGGTACAAGTACATCCAACTGGCATACTTCTAAAGTTAATTGGAATACTTGTTCCAATAGCTCCTAAGTTATGATGATCGATGATTTCTACAATACTAGCTTCATCAATTCCTGAAACACTTTGTTCTAAATTATTGTGATCTACTAAAATGACTTCTTTTTTATCATAATTTCCAACATCAGTAATTCTAATTAAACCTAAGCATTCATTTTTCTTGTTTAATATTGGATAGTTTGTGTATCCTTGTTTTGTTGCATTTTGAACAAAATCTGTTAAATAATCTAATTCATATACAACTGTCGGATTTTGGTTCACTAAAAGTGTACTAACATAATTACTTAAAGTAATTTGATTACAAGTATTATAAGTATCATAGCTACTACTTATTACGTTGACTCTTTTTTCTTTTGCTAATTCTAGTAATTCTTTATCTAAATCAAAATTATTTGTAATGACTAAAAGTTTTATATTTGATTCTAGCCCATGTTTGATTACTTTATATCTATCCCCAACAATTAAAATATCTGTTGTATCTAGAGGAGCTTGTTCTATAAATGTTTGACTTTGGTAGCTACCTGCAATTACATTTCCTTTTAACTCTTCATCAAATCTTAGAATTTCTCTACCTTTTAAAGAAGATAATAAATGTTCATAACTAGTTTCTAAATATTCTTTTGATTTTTCAATAAAAAGAGTTGCAATTTCTTTTAGAGTAATTAAGCTTTTTAAATGTTTTTCTTGATCTACTATTGGTACTGCTGTACAATGTTTTTCTTGCATATAATCAATAACTTCTTTTAAGCTTGCTTTTTCATGAAGCATTACTCCTTTGTTATAGTGTACATTTCGAAGTTGAATTTTAACATTATTTAAATATTCTGGTTCTTTGATTTTAAAATGATTTAAAACAAAGCTACTTTCTTTGTTGATATGACCAAGTACTCTTGGACTGGTATTTTCTCCTCTTTGATTTTTAAAATAGGAAAAACTTATCGCGGAACAAACAGAATCGGTATCAGGATTCTTGTGTCCAAATACTAAAATTTCTTTTTTCATTTTTTCACCTCTTCGTTATATAAATATAGCATAAATAAAAGAAATATCAAGATTACTTTTATCTATGTCCTTTTAAATTTTGATCTCTTGTAAATTCTTTCGCAGCTAAATATACAGAATCTAGATTAGGGTTGTATCTATTTTCTTCTACATAACCTATTTCTTTTGAGTAGTTTTCATCCATTATTAACATAAGTGTGGTATCTATTACTTTTTGATTTTTAGATATCCATGTATGGCTTCCATCTACAGAATTGATTGTTCCTACAAGCACAGATACCCCTCCCCCACAGATGTAACAATCATCGAGAGAGTAACTTAATTGCTTTGATGCTACTGTACAATATCCTAAATTTGCCCCATCTCTAAAAACATCTTCAAAACTAGCAATTCTTCTAATATTTTGAGAATCAATTTTCTCCCATAATTCTTCTGGAAATCCCTCTATTTTTCCAGTTAAATATCCTTTTATAAGCCATTCTCTAAATCTTTTATTTTCTTTAAATAATTCTTTTAATAAGTCAAAACATTTATAATGAAATCTTGATTCTGAAATTAGACTTTTTAATATTTCTTGTTCCATTTTTTCTTCCTCTCTATTCACTTTTCATTTCAAATAAAATATCACGTAGTTCCATAGCTCTTTCGAAATCTAAATTTTTCGCGGCATTTTGCATTTCTATTTCAATATCATGAATAATTTTATCTTTTTCTTTTTTCGTAATTGCTTTTTGTTTACTTTTCTCTTTTATTTCATTTGTAATTACTTCTTTAATTTCTTTTTTTATTGTTTGTGGCACTATATGATGAACTTCATTATATTTTTCTTGTATGGTACGTCTTCTTTTTGTTTCTTCAATTGCTTTTGTCATAGCTTCTGAATAAGTATCTGCATACATGATGACATGACCATTTTGATTTCTAGCAGCCCTTCCTATTGTTTGAACTAAACTTCTAGTACTTCTTAAGAATCCTTGTTTATCCGCATCTAATATACAAATTAAACTCACTTCTGGAATGTCTATTCCCTCTCTTAATAAGTTAATTCCTACTACTACATCATAGATACCCGCTCTTAAATCATGAATGATTTTTAATCTTTCTAAAGTTTTAATTTCGTTATGCAGGTATGCTACTTTAATATTCATTTCTTTTAAATAATTTGTTAATTCTTCACTCATTCGAATGGTTAATGTTGTTATTAGAACTCTTTCATTCTTCGCTTTTCTAATTCTAATTTGCTCTATAATATCATCAATTTGTCCTTCGGTTGGTTTAATTTCAATATTTGGATCTAAAAGTCCAGTTGGTCTTATGATTTGTTCTACGAATAATTGATTTGTTTTTTCTAGTTCATAATCGCCTGGAGTCGCGGATACATAGATTGCTTGATTTATTTTATTTTCAAATTCTAGAAAAGTAAGTGGTCTATTATCTAGCGCACTTGGAAGACGAAAACCATAATCTACTAAAGTTGTTTTTCTCATCCTATCCCCATTATACATTCCTCTTACTTGTGGTAGCGTGACATGAGATTCATCTACTACTAGTAAAAAGTTTTCAGGAAAGAAATCAATTAAACATGTTGGAGTTTCACCAGGTCCTCTTAAAGCCAAATGTCTTGAATAGTTTTCTACTCCACTACAAAAACCAGTTTCTTTTAACATTTCTAAATCATAATTTGTTCTTTCTCGTAGCCTTTGTTCTTCTAATAATTTATTTTGGCTTTTTAGTTCTTCTAATCTTTCTTTTAATTCTGTTTCAATTCTTTCTATTGCTTCTAACATTTTTTCGTCGCTTGTAACAAAGTGGCTCGCTGGAGATATTGTAGTACTTTTAATATTTTTTACAATCGCCCCTGTCACAGGATCAAATTTCTTGATGCTTTCTACTTCATCACCAAATAATTCAATTCTTATGCCATTGGCATGTTCATTTACGGGAATAATATCAATAATATCTCCTCTTACACGAAATGTTCCACGATGAAAATCAATGTCATTTCTTTCGTATTGCATGTCTACTAATTTATTTATAATATCATTTCTTCTAAAGATGTCTTTTACGGAAACAATTAACATTTTTTGTTTATATTCTTCTTTTTCACCTATACCATATATACAAGATACACTTGATACTACAATAGTATCTTCATGGTTTATTAGTGCACTTGTTGCTGCATGGCGCAGTTCGTCAATTTCATCATTTATAGAAGAATCTTTTTCAATATAAGTATCACTTGATGGAACATATGCCTCTGGTTGATAATAATCATAATAGGACACAAAATATTCGACGTGATTTTCAGGGAATAATTCTTTTAATTCTGAATAAAGCTGTCCTGCAAGAGTTTTATTGTGTGCTAAAACAAGAGTTGGTCTGTTCGTTTTTGCTATCACATTTGCAATCGTGAAAGTCTTACCAGTCCCTGTTGCACCTAGTAAAACTTGATGTTTCTTGCCTTCCTCTAATCCATCTACTAATTCTTTAATTGCTTTTGGTTGATCTCCTGATGGTTCATATTTTGATACTAATTTAAACATTTTTGTGACCTCCATTCATTATTTCATTATTATTTTGTTATATTATAGTTCATTTCCTTTCATAATTTATTTAGAATCAGTAAATTATCTTTATTTATTTTTGATATTACTTATAAGATTATTTTTATTCTTATTTTCTTTTTCTAATTCTTTTAATGATTTTTTAGGTGTTGGTAATTTCTCGGGCATAGTTCCACCATTTTTAGCAATTACCTCTCTAATATTTTTTCCTATAGTATAATGAGTTTGATTTGCTTCTTTTTCACTACTAATATTATCTCTTTTTAATTTTTGTTCCGTTTGAGAAATTCTAAATAAATTAGCAATTAGTTCATCACTTCCCATATTATCTAAAATATCTTCTCTATATCTTAACCCTTTTCTTTTAGCAATATCATCTGCTGTTTCACCATTGTATAAGCCTTTATAGCCTGCATTATGAAATTGATCAAAGTTTTTAACGCCCGCTTTTTTAGCGGCTTGATTTAAAGAATAATTACCCTTTTTGGTTAAACTTCTTTGATAGAATCTTTTTTCATCTTCTGTTAACATAGAATATTCTTTTTCAGTTAATTCTTGGCGTCTTGTCTGTACTGCAAAGTAAGTTTGACCTAAAGCAACAACTTCTTTTCTAGGATCTGAATTTTGTACTATTAAATAACAGGCATATCTTGATAGTTTATAATCTAATAAATTTTTAACACCACCATTAGGCATTTTTGATGTCTTTCCCACTTGGGAAAAATGTTCAAAAACTTCATAATTGCTATTCTCACATGCTTTTTGAGCATTCTTTATTACATTACAAAATTTATCCCATCTTTTATATTCTAATACATTTTGTAATTCTCTAGCTATCCAATACTCATTACCATTTGAATCAATATGTTTAATATCTTCAAATGTTTTTTCTTCATATAATTCTATTTCACTCATTTTATCATTTCCCCCTATCTATTTATAATTATAACATGATTTTTAATAGTTTAACAATATCACTAAAAAATGAAACGAATTAAAATATGAAAAAGTCACAAATTCTATTTTTACATTTAGTATTGTTATCCATTTCATTGATTTTAGTCCATATTTTATGGACTTATTAACACTAAATAGCACCAAATAGCGCAGGATTTCGGCAAACGTCATAATTCGAAGTAAACTACTCGACATGATTTTTAGGGAATAATTCTTTTAATTCTGGATAAAGTTGTCCTGCAAGAATTTTATTGTGTGCTAAAACAAGGATTGGTTTGTTCGTTTTTGCTATCACATTTGCAATAGTGAAAGTTTTACCAGTCCTTATTGTACCTAGTAAAATTTTCTTGCCTTCCTCTAATCCATTTACTAATTCTTAAATTGCTTTTGGTTGTTCTCTTGATAGTTTATATTTTAATACTAATTTAAACTTTTTGCACTCCTTGTTATGGCTATTGTTATCCAGAATATTCGTGTCAAAAATTCATGTCCTGATTTTTAGTATCTCAATCTCTTCTTTTATGATTACACACGAATGTCAGCCATAAATTTATTTTATAATTTCAACAAAGTATAAAATAATTTTTAGCTTTTTGGTTATCTAAAAATCTTATGAACTCTTCGTAAAATAAAAAGTCACTAATATTAGTTTATCATGACTTTTAAATTCTAAACAAGAAAACTATTCTGTTTTTTACATATTTTTATTCTAAATGTTAATTTATAAAAGTATCTTCCATTATTTATTTCTCTTTTATTTGTGTCGAACCAAACATTCTTTATATACTTGGTGGACATCTAAAAATAAATCATAAATTTCTTTTGGAATAGAACATTTTAAACATAATGTTTCTAAATCATCTATACCTGTTTCTTCTTGCATTTTTTCCATTAGTTTAAGTTGCTCTAAATATTTTATAATTCGATTTGGGTCCTTTAGGGTATTATGATGTTTTCCAGTCGCATCAAAATATTTAGGATGATAAGGATATTCTTTCATCTTTCTTTCACATAGTGATTCTGAATTTTCATATAATTTATTGATTTCTTTTAACCAAGCTTTTGCAAACAGCAATAAATTTTTCTTTTTAATAAAGTTATTTTTTGAAAACAAATCAAACTCTTTAGGATATAATGGTGTTCCATAAATTACTGCATTTTCTTGAAACCTTTTTTGTGGCTCCATATATATAGGCACTACTGGTTTGTTCGTTACTGCAGAAAGATAAAATGCTCCCAATGGAATTGTTTTTAAATGTTGTTCTTCAAAATGAAACATAATTCTTGGATCTACATGACGTCCTTCTGGAAACATAATTAAAGAATGATTTATATTTTTTAGTTTTTCTATCTCTGTTTCTAATTCTTCTTTTTTTAAAGTATCTCGAGTAATTGGATAGACGTGAAATAAAGATAATAATGGTGCTAATTTGGGAAAATTATTCCAAAATTCTTTAAACATAAATACATCAATATCATAATCTTTACTTAATAAGGACCAAATTAAATATCCATCAAAGTTATTTGTATGATTTGGTGCAAAAATGTAAGATGGCTCCACAAGGTTTTCTTTTTGATATTCTTTTGTATAACTATATAATTTCGCGATAGCTATATATCCTAGATAAGAGAAAAAAGGATGAATTGATTTTGTTTTCATAAAAGACTCACTTTCTTAAAAAGAAACATTTTCTAAATTTATAAATTCATATTCTAATGATTCATTTAAACTTCCTTCATAATTTTCTTCTAGCCAAAATTTTATCTCAAAATTCTTTTTTTCTGCTTGTAAATTTCCTTTTGCTAATAGAAAATAAATGTACTCTTCTGTTTCTCCTACTTTATATTCCATTAAATAACGTATTGTATCATTTACTGATATTTTTATCTTTTCTTGTATGTTATTTTTTCGCATTTTTATTCCTAAAGAATAAGTTGTTTTTAAATAAGTGTCATTTACCATTTGAATAGAGGAACTTACTAATTGTTCTAGTGCATAATCATCTTTCATGGAAATGATATACTTTTGTAAAAATTCATTTTTTTCTACATATGCATAACTTGTAGGTTTTTCCATTTCTAATAATTTAAAAACTTCACTTTTTTGCATAGAATCATTGATAAAAAAAGTCGCGATGATTATAAATAGACATAGTGCAATTTCTCTTATTTTTCTATAAATTATTTTTGTAATACACACCATTTCTAAATTCCCCCTTTGAATGGTGAATATTCTATCATATTTTTTTTAACTTTGCAAATGAAAAAAAACTAGAATTGATTTTCTAATTTTTTTATAAATCTTTTTGTTTTCTAGATTTCCTTTTTTTCTTTTTGGTTGGTTTTATTTCTTCTTTTCGTTCTTCTTTTTTTTCTTCTACTATTTTTAATTTTGGTAAATCTATTTTTCTTGGTAAATCAGCTAATGTTACTTTTGGTTTTATATCTTTTTGCATTATGATATATTCTTTTTTTAATATTGGTTCTAATTCATTTTCTTTTCTTTTGATTCCATATTTTTCTAATAATTTTTGTTCAATAATCTGTTTTTCTTTTTGTTGTTGTTCTTCTTTTTCTAGTTCTATTTTATTATTTTGTTCTAATTGGTCTTTTGCTGTTTTTAGTCTTACTATTTTTATAATGTCACTTCCAATAATTAGTAATGCAGGAATTACAACTACAATTAACCAACCGCCTCTTGTTGCTAAGAAGTGTTGAATTAAACCTAATTTTGGAACTTTAAATAAAACTTTACCTAATACATTTTTAAATTTTGCTGGGGCAATATCTTGTGAAAGATTCGCATCTCCTTTTGTATAATATAAATATTCGCCATTTTCTACTTTGATATCAATTACACGATGGGTAATAGTCATCCCTTGAGTTAGAGACGCGCTTGAAACAAATGTTATAACATCCCCTATTTTGATACTTTCTGGATTCTTTACAGTAATATCTACTATTACATCATCAGGATTTATATTAGGAACCATACTCGGAGTTAAAATTGTATATAAACTTACTGGAGGTTTAAACTCTTCCCCTTTTGTTGCATATATTTTTATACTTATAAAATAATATAATAAAAATGCCGCAATCATTACTAATATAACTAACACAACCCATGAAAGAATTCCTGTTATGAATTTAATTGTTTGTGTAAGTGAATTTACATTATTCTTTTTTCCCATAACAAAAAAACCTCTCTATTCTCTATTTATATTATATCCAAAAATTAAAAAAAATACAAGTAGTGAAGAATTAGAAAAATTTCTATCTATAAAATACAATTTTATGTAAAAAAAACACGAGAAACCGACTCATGTTAAATTAAATAATATGGATTATCAATTGTTCCATCACCATTTTTAATTTTTACTTCTTTTTTTAAATATATGGTTGGTCTAGACCAAGCAGCGGCGGCTGGAGCAAGACCAGCAGAGAGATCTCTAATAAAAACACTTCCACCATTAGTATAAAAAGCATAGGTAGCGGTACTCGACGTTGCATATGGAGTCATACAATATTGAGCTACTCCATTATTAAATAACCAATTGTTATTTTTGCAATAGCTTACTTTTGTTTCCCAATCTTTAAGGTTTGTATTTAAACAGGTTTCTCTATTCGTATTACTTCCTCCACTTGTTGCATATCCATAATCAGATGGATAAAATAACCCTATTTTTCCTGTCCATTTCGTTGTTCTTTCTATATTGTCGTTACAATATTTTCCACTTGTACATATTTTTCCTTTATTATTACTTCTTTCATATTCATAAAATTTTGCTGTTTTTATTATATTATAATCCACTTTATTTTCATTACTCCCTATATTCCATATGACTTCTTCTATCATGTTTTTTGCATTTTCTGGAAATTTTATTTTACTAAAATCACATGGTATCGATGCATTATTTTTGTTTATATAACAAGTTTGATTGGATAATCCATTATAGTAGTATTCATTTAATATAGTCTTCATATTTGATTCTGACCATTCATTCACTCCAAACCCACTATTGACACTTGATTCTGAGGAATCCCAACTCCATGGACCTATGGAATCATTTCTTATTAGTTTTATTCTTGACCCTTTTTCTCCATTAGTAGTTTCTATATTTTCCATACTACCTATAATTCTCCATAAAATTTTTTCACCCATAGAATGTGTTTTTTGACAAGTTATTATTTCTAATATATTATTGTCCATTTTAAACTTTTCACATTCTTCCATTGATGCTAAATTAAGTCCAAAATACCACTTTTCTTCACTATTATATAAATCATAAATATCGCTTTCATAGGTTTCTCCAAAGGATACATAATTATTTGGGTTAGGCCCAATATATCTTAGATTATTGTCTATTGTTCCATCATAGACCAATTCGTTTTCATTTATACTAGCATTTTCTTTTAGACAAGTAGATATACTTTTTCCGCTTTGGCTACATGCTATTATTGAGTTTGAAGCAGTTTTCTTTTCAAAATATAAAGTACATTTAGTTCTAGAACTTGTTTCTTGTTTATAATTAGTATAATTTACTAAAGCTGTCCAATTCTCATCATCAAAAGAAATCGTGACTCCATTAGTACAACTTGATTTACTTGATAATGTATAGCCACTATCCTTATTTGGCATCTTAGTAGTTACTACATCATCTATATAATAAGCGAAGTATAAATCTCCTGGACTTTCGACATTTCCTTTTATCACATTAAAGTTTTCTTTTACTTCAAATAAGGCAAAAGAAGAATAAAAAAACACTCCTCCTATTAGTAAGATACATAGAATAGTAAATAGTATCATACTTTCTTTTTTTCTATTTTTCTCTTTAAATTTTTTTAACTTCATATAAAAACACCATAGCTTCCTATGATGATTTTATCACAATGCCCCCCCCCCTGTCAAGTAAAAAAAAAGAAACTAATTTGCTAATTAGCTTCTACTTCTATTTTCGCTTTGAAATTTTTTCCTTGGTTGTAATCTTGAGGTTTTCCTGTATCAATGAAACGATAAACTATTTCATATTCATAAGTAGTATTTGCTGGAATTAAAAGTGTTTTTACAATATATTCATCTTTTGTAGGAGAAACAGTCTCTTGTTTTATTGTAATTCCATTTCTTTTTACAGAATATACAAATTCACTATTTGGATTAAATTCATTGTGAACATTCGTAAATTTAATGCTATATGGTAGTGTTTTATCACTCGTATTATTGATTGATAATTTTTGAGTAGATGTCCAATTTGGAGTAATTCCTGTCGCGATAACATCTTGTTTATGTGTTACATACAAAATATATTTATCTTTTGTTGTTACATCTAAAAGCCCTCCTGATGAAGTATCACATTTTTTATCGCATTTTCCATCATTATCAGTATCTATATTTTTATCAGGCACTTTATCCCCATCAGTATCAACATTTAAATCTGGCTTGCCGTCTCCATCAATATCTATATTTATATCTGGAAAGCCATCTCCATCAATATCGCAGTTTAAATCACACTTTCCATCATTATTGGTATCTTGATTTGAAAGATTTTCATCTGGTTTGCCATCTCCATTAGTATCAATGTTAATATCTGGTTTGCCGTCTCCATCAATGTCAATGTTAATATCTGGTTTGCCATCTTTATCATTATCAATGTTTACATCAGGTTTTCCATCTCCATCTAAATCAAGATTTGTTTCTGGCCATCCATCATCATTTGTATCACAGTTTATGTCACAAACTCCATCATTATCAGTATCTTGATTTGTTAGGTTATGATCTGGTTTGCCATCATTATCGGTATCAACGTTAAATACAGGATCTTTATTTCCCTTGTAATCAATGTTTACATCTGGTTTATTATCTTTATTTTTATCAATATTTACATCAGGTTTGCCATCATTATCTTTATCAATATTTATTTCAGGTTTTCCATCTTCGTTAATATCAATATTTAAATCTGGTATTCCATCATTATCTAAATCAATATTTATGTCTGGGTTTCCATCTCCATCCATATCTATATTTGTTTCTGGCCATCCATCATCATTTGTATCACAGTTTACATCACAAATACCATCATTATTTTTATCTTGATTCATTAAGTTTAAATCTGGTAATCCATCATTATTCGTATCAATGTTAAAGTGAGGAATATGGTCACGTCCATAATCAATATTTAATTCTGGTTTTTTATCCCCATTGGCATCAATATTCGTATCTCTTTTTCCATCTTTATCCGTATCTAGATTTGTTTCTGCTTTTCCGTCATTATTGATATCACAATTTAAATCACAAAAACCATCCCCGTTTAAATCACAGTTTAATTGGCAATTATTGTTTTCCCCTGGTCCATCCCCAGAGCCATACATTTTTACATATGTAAATGTCGCACTAACAACACCTAAAAAAAGTAGTAAAAATAATAGTAGAACAAAAACGAACGTCCTTTTTTTCTCTTTCTCTTTTTCCTCTTCTAATAATTCTTGATATTGTTCTTCATAATCAATATTTTCCTCTATATTATTTTTTTTGATATCTTTCATATAGTGTTCTCCTACTCTATTTTATTCTATGGAATTATTATAGCATAAAAAAAAAAGAGAAACAATAACAATTTCTCTAAATTTTCATTAAAAATTATACTAACTCTACTGAAATTTTTCCAGTTAAAGCTTTTCCACCAGCAGCTTCATCTTGAGACTCATCTTTATTCTCAACTTCCACTACAACATAGAAATAAGTATCTGTACCAGCTGCACTACTAGCTACTGTTTCACTTGTAGCTAACACAATTGGAGTTGTTCCATTTATGTATTTTGTAGTTCCAACAAGTGTAGCACCAGTTAAATCAGTTTCTGACTTTGTACAAGTTTCATAGAATTTGATTTTTGTTGGGTCTCCATCTACTGGAGCACTACCTTTAGTACAGTTAAAGAAATTATCTGCAGAAACGTCTACTCCACTACCACCTTTGTAAAGGCTAATTTTTACTTGATCATCTGCAAAATCATTTGCACTTGGAGTGTAAGTTAATTTTACTTGACCTGGAGTATTATTTGCATTTTTCGCACTAACTTTTATAGCTGCAACTTCTTTGTGTCCTGGATATGCATCTGTAGCAGTAAAGCTACCAGCATTTGCGTCTGGCTCAGCAATTACGAAAGTATCTTCATCTTTTACTGTACCAGTAGAAACGTTAGTATTTCCTTCGTTATTTGTTCCTGAACCACCAAAACTATTTTGTACATTTGCTGTAAAATATGCAAATGTTGCTCCTACAACTGCAACAAGTAATGTAGCAATAGCAATTACTGTTAATAGTACCATATTTTTCTTTTCCATAATCCCATATATCTCCTCTCTATGATAAAAATATACCAAAAAGAAATAAGAAATTCAAGTCATTTTGATTACTTTTACATTTTTTATTTTTCATCTTTGTAAAATGGACTAATTGAAAGTAAGTAATCTAAGTAGTTTAATATTTCTTCTTTTGATTCTTTTTTATTTTTTCTTAACCATTCCATTCCAATATTAAAAATTGCTCCTAAGTAAAAGTTTGCTATAAAAGAACTTGGGATATTATGTAAAATATTTTCTTCTTTCGCTAATCTTTTTTCTACATCTTCTTTTAAAGCATCATAAATCATATCCATCGCGACACTATTTCTATTGTTTTGCATGATAGCTTGATAAACATGTTTTTCTTCTTTTATATGATTTAATAGTAATTCTATCATTTTTAGATAATATTCTTTTGTGTTTGTAATGTGTGTGTTTGTATCTAATGCTTCTTTTAAATTTTCTTTTAAATCTTTAATAAAGGAATCTAATAAAGCATATTTATCTTCAAAGTGTGCATAAAAGGTAGAACGATTTATCATTGCAACTTCACAGATTTCTGACACTTTTATACATTCAAATGTCTTTTTTTCTAATAAAGATATTAAAGATTCATAAATATTTTTTTTCGTTTTTTGAACTCGTAAATCTAATTGTTTCATTTTTTCACTCCCTCTATAGTATATCTTATGCCATTTTATTTTCCAACATTTTGTAGTTTATTTATACATACGTTTTTTTAAAATGTGTTGGTTATCCATCATTTTCTTTTCTTTTGTAACTGCAGAAATAGTACTTCATGAATATAATACTGTATCGAAAGAGGTGAATTATGAAAAAAATTTCAAATTGGATTGCAAATCATAGTATTTTGTTAGTCACTATATTTTTGATTTTGTTAATTCCAAGCATTTATGGGTATTTAAATACCGATATCAATTATGATATTTTAAGTTATCTTCCTAGTGATATTGAAACTATAAAAGGTCAAAATATTTTATCCAAAGATTTTGGAATTGGAGGATTTTCTTTTGTTTTTACTAATGAGTTACGAAATGATAAAATTTTAAATTTAGAAGAAAAAATAAAAGAAATAGATGGAGTGGAAAAGGTTTTAAGCATTGCTAGTATTAGTGATGTTGGAATTCCTATTTCTATGTTTCCTGATGAAGTTTTAGAACGAATTACACAAGATGGAGAAACCATACTATTTGTAGCTTTTCGTACTGGAATGAGTGATGAGATTACCCTACAAGGTATCGAAAAATTAAGAAGTCTTACAAAAGATAATGCTGTAAGCGGGATGAGTGCTATGATATTAGACACAAGAAAATTATCTGAAAGTGAAATGACTCTTTATATTATTTTTGCAGTTTTATTTTGTTTTGTTGTGTTACTTTTTGCGACAGACTCTTATATTATCCCATTTTTCTTATTAGCTAACATTGGCATTTCTATTTTACTAAATATGGGTTCTAATTTACTTTTAGGAGAAATTTCTTATATTACTAAATCTATAACTGCTGTTTTACAGCTTGGTGTTACGATGGATTTTTCTATTTTCTTATATCATAAATATGAGGAAGCGAGAAGTAATTGTAAGAATAAACAAAAAGCAATGGAAAAAGCAATATTAGAAACTTTTCAATCTGTTATTGGGTCTTCTCTTACAACTATTGCTGGTTTTTTAGCTTTATGTGGTATGAATTTAACACTTGGAAAAGATATAGGTCTTGTCATGGCCAAAGGTGTCTTATGTGGATTATTTTGTGTTTTTACTTTATTTCCTGCTTTATTACTTGTTTTTGATAATCTTATTTTAAAAACAAAGCATAAAAAATTATTACCAAATATGACACGAATGAAAGAATTTATTTGTAGCCATTACAAAATAATTATTTTAGTTTTTTGTGTTCTTGCTATTCCTGCTGTAATTGGAAATTCTAAAGTAGAAGTTTATTATAAATTAGACAATTCTTTACCAGAAGATTTACCAAGTCGAATTTCTAATAGTGTTCTTTCCCAAAAGTTTCATATTGTCTCACCACAGATTGTGCTTCTTGATAAAGATTTAAGTATTCAAAAATTAAATGAATTAACAGAAAAGTTAAAAGAGATTCCTGGTATTGATATGGTTCTTACAAGTTCTTCTATTACTTCTTTAGGTATACCACTTGATTTATTACCAGAAGAAATTGTTGATATTATTCAAAATGATTGTTATCAACTTGTTCTTCTTAATTCTACTTATGAAGTAGCTAGTTCTTCTTTGAACTCTCAAATAGATGAGATTAACTTACTTTTAAAGTCTTATGATTCTTCGGCTATTTTAGCTGGGGAAGGTGCTTTAACAAAAGATCTTGTAGAAATTGCTGACCATGATTTTTTAGTAGTAAACTATCTTTCTATTGGAATTATTTTTGTTTTAATGCTCGTAGTTTTAAAATCTTTTAGCTTGCCCTTTTTGTTAATTGTTGTTATTTTACTTGCAATATTTTTAAATATGGCTGTGGCTTATTTTTCACAAACTACACTCCCATTTATTGCTTCTATAGTAGTTGGAACTATTCAACTTGGCGCAACAATTGATTATGCTATTTTAATTTCTACGACTTATTTAGAAGAAAGGAAAAAAGAAAAAGATAAATTCTTAGCAATGAATCATACTCTTGATAAAACTGTTTCTTCTATATTAGTATCAGCTAGTTGCTTTTTTGCCGCAACAGTAGGTGTTTTTATAGTATCTAAAATTGATATGATTGCATCTATTTGTAATTTATTATCTAGAGGAGCCATTATTAGTATGGTCGTGGTTATATTTTTATTACCATCTTTACTACTTCTCTTTGATACCATTATTTTAAAAACAACTTATAAAAAGAAAGAAGGAATTTAAATGAAAAAAAGAAATTACATATTTATATTATTCATGATAGGAAGTATGCTTACACCTAGAACTTGCCTTGCTTATTCTAAAAACGAAACGATTTATTCTACTTTAAATGAAAAAGGTGAGAAAATTACTACTACTGTATCTAATCATCTTTCATTTGTTGATAACTCTGTTATTGAAGATGAAACTGAGCTTAAAAATATTTTAAATATTCATGGACAAGAGAGTTTTGTTTTAAACAATAATCGTTTAACATGGAATACATTTGATGAAGATATTTATTATGAAGGTGATACAGAAAAGAATTTACCAATTAAAACTACTATCACTTATTATTTAAATGAGGAAGAAAAGGATCCTAAAGAAATTTTAGGCTCATCTGGAACAATTACAATTCGTCTTCACTTTGAAAACTTAGAAAAACAAATACGAAAAGTAAATGGTGTAAACACCGAACTTTATACTCCTTTTGTCACGACTGTTGGTACGATAATAGATAGTAAATATAATAAAAACATTACTATTTCAAATGGAAAAGTAGTAGGAACTGGTAAAAGAAATATTTTAGTAGGTATGGCTGCGCCTGGTTTATATGATTCTATCCATTTAGAAGAATTAAAAGATTTTAATGATATTGTAATTACTTTTGAAACTACGAATTTTCTTTTAAATACAGTATATATTGTTTCTACACCAAAATTACTTGAAAATGCAGATTTGGAAATATTTTCAAAAATGGATTCTTTATATAACAATGTTTCTTTATTACAACAAAATATGAATACTTTAGAAAATGGTGTTTTAGAATTAACAGAAGGAATTCATTCTTTATCTAATGGTTCTTTAGGACTTATGAATTCTCTTAAAACTTTATCTACATCTACTAATACACTAAAAACTGGTGCAATCGAAATAGATAATGGTTTAAAAGAAGTTTTAAAATCTTTAAATCAAGTGAAGAAGGAACTTGCTACATTAGACACTAGTTCTCTTAATTCATTAGAAATTTTAAAAAAACAAAATAATGAAGCAATAGAAACACTTATATATTCTACTAAAATGAGTGAAAGAGATTTGAAAGATGCTTATGAAAAAAATCAACTTGCTAATTATAAAGGTTCTGATACTACTTTACTTCTTATAAAAAATACTTATGAACTTATTTCTTTATTAAACACTAATAATTTAGCTTTAACAAAATCTAGTACTACCATAAAAGATGTTACTAAAAAAGTTAATACTCTTATTATAAGTTTAGAGACTGCAATAAAAAAAATCGAGAATGGTTCTTCTCAATTATCTAATGGAATATCAACTTTAAAACTTGGTGTAGATAAAATTTATGAGGGTTCTACTTCTTTGCATAATGGTGTCCTTAATTTACAAAAAGGTGCATCTACTTTATGTGAAGGTACTTCTAAATTTAACAAAGAAGGAATTGGTACTTTAAATAAAAGTGCTTATACTTTAAAAAGTTATAGTGATAAAGTGGAGGCTTTAACCACACTAAGTGAAGAGTACAATGGATTTAGTTCTAATAATAGTAATCAAACCGTTTTTGTTTCTAAAGTTTCTTCTTTAAAAAAGAGTTATAGAAAATAATTTTAGACAGGATGCACTCCTGCCTTTTTTGTTTCAAATAACTTTTTTGGGGATTTTCTCTTTTACAAATGCTTTTTTAGACACGATTTTTTTCTTTAAGCTCGGCTTAATGGCATCTATTTACTTTCTAAATTAAAATATTAGTGTGATTCATATGTGGTATGTAGTAGATGTTAACAATTTAAAAAAATTTTTGGAAGTAATGTTCGTAAGTATCGATTAAGAAAGAGAATGACCCAAGAAGAACTGGCAGAAAAGATTGATGTTTCAACTGTATTTTTAAGTCAATTAGAAAATGGAATTTATGGAGTTCGATTTGATAATATTGCTGTAATCGCGACAGTTTTAGAAATAGAACCTTTTTATCTTTTTCTTCCTAATCAAATTTCGCAGGTGATGTTAGATGCTTAATTATCAAAAGATTGGTACCTACTTAAAACATAAACGAAAAGAGCATCATTATTCTCAAAGTGATTTAGCTCAAATTCTTTTTGTTTCAAGACAAGTTATTTCTAATTGGGAACGTGGGAAATCTTTACCAAATTACGAACTTTTATTTTGTCTTTCTTCTTTATATCATGTATCTATTTTAGAAATTCTACAGATAGAATCTTAAATCATTTTTTTATTTTTTGAATAATTCTTTTTGCGCTTGTTGTTGTAGCATATTGTTCCCAATCAGTACAAAAAGCTTTTCCATTTTCTTCTGTAAGAATCATTACTTGATCTTTATTTTTAAGTTCATAATTTATAGGAACAAAAACTCCATTTACTCTCGCTCCTACCATGTTTTGTAATACTTCAGAATGAATTTGACTTGCAAAATCTATTAAAGTAGCATGTTTTGGTAGAACAATCAATTTCCCTTGTGGTGTATAAGTGTATATTTTATCCCCAAATAATTCTATTTGCACTTGCTCTACAAATTGTTTATTATCCTCATAAAATTCTCCTAAGTTGGCTAAAGTTTGATAAAACATTTTATTTTTTAAATCTTTTTCCATATTTTGTTTGGCGTCAATTCCGTAAAATTCCCAGTAAGATGCTAAGCCATAGTTTGCGATTTTTTCCATTCTTTCTGTTTTAATTTGAACTTGAATGTTTCCTATTTCTTTCATTAACACTAAATGAATGCTTTGATATAAATTATCTTTAGGGGAGGCAATAAAATCTTTTTCTTTTTCTTTATCTGTATCAAAATACTGTTTGATAAGATCCATCACTTTATAACAATCATAGATGTTTTTTACTATAATTTTCATTGCTAATAAATCTTTTATTTCTTCTATTTTTTTGCCTTTTCTTAATTGTTGAAATAATTGATAATTGTTTTTACAACGAAATTTGATTTGATTTGGAATTTGATTTTCTTTTAAAATTCTTTTTATTTTTTCTTCTATTTCTTTTATAGTAGATTCTGTTTTTTCCTCTAGATAGGTTCGCATGGATTCTGTTTCTTCATATTCTTTTCTTTTTATGACATGAAAAGCTCTACTAGCTAATTCGTTTAAATAAATTGATGTTCCTATTAAGTTTGCCATTGGTACATAAGTAGTTAATGTTTCTAGGGAATTTTCTATTTGTTTTTCTTCTTTTTTATACATGATTGTTCGCATGTTATGAAGTCGATCTGCTGTTTTTATGATTATAATTCTTGGATCTACTAAAAAACCAGATAATAATTTTCTTGTGTTGGCGTATTTTAGTCTTTGTTTTTCATGAAGGTTTCTTCCCTTTAGTTTGCTTACACCATCTACTAATTCAGCAATAGTATTATTAAATTCTTTTGCGAGTTCTTCTTTCAATATATCTGTGTCTTCTATCGTGTCATGAAGTAAGGCAGCACAGATGGTATCAACATCAGCTTTTCTTAAAACTAGAATATATGCGACATTCAAAGGATGAATTATGTATGGTTCTCCACTATCTCTTTTGGCATCACGATGGAGGTAATCTGCTAACTGATAGGCTTTTCTTACTCTTTGTAATTCTTCTTGTTTCAAGTATGTCTTTAATTGATTAAAAAATGCTTTTTCCATATTTTTCACTCCTTTTTTATTACAAAAAAAGACATTCAAAACTAATTGATGTCTTTTATCTTTGGCATGGAAAAGGATAAGAATTCTTTTTGAATGTAATTTTTCTTTCTCATACTATCCCCACCTTTGTAATTTTTAATAGGTTACTACTTTTGAAATCACTTGTCAATACAATTTTATCATTTTCTTATTTTATGAAGTTTTATTTTTTTGTAACTTTAAGTACTACTTTCTGTTATTTTCGTTTTTTTAAAGTTAAACTTATAGTGTGATGTATTATGATAACAATGTTTCAAGAAATTACTAATGAAGAGTTAATGGTTATTTTTGGCAATAATGTAAAAAAATATCGAAAGAAAAGAAAAATTACTCAACAAGAACTTGCTGATAAATTAAATATTTCTACAGTATTTTTAAGTCGTTTAGAAAATGGAAAATATGGCTTTAAATTTAAAAATATTGCTTTACTTGCAAATATTTTAAAAATTGACCCCTATCTTTTATTTAAATAATTTTCTTTGTGTGTTATTGTTATATTTCTTGTTGCTAATTTTATTTTTTTTTATTATAATAAATTTAGTCTCAAGGAGAATGTGATATTTATGGATGAATTTAATTATATAATTGAACCTTTACTTTTAGAAATACAACTTTTTTTTGCAACAGAAAATTTTCAATCTATTATCGAACAATATTATGAAAAACACTTTGATATTCTTTTACATAAAAAGACAATTTCTATTAAACATCAAAAATATCGAAAGCAAATTGCCATTGGCATAGTTTTTTTAAAGAAAAATTATTATTGGGTAGTAACTATCAATAATCAATTTTTTTATCAAAAAAGATATTTTAAAAATTCTTTATTCACTTTTTTGGAATTTATTTTACCTAAATTAGAAACACTTTTCTTATAGTAAAACTTTAAGAAACGAAAGATTTCTTTTCTATTTGCCTTTTTCTTAGTAAAATTATAAGTGGGAAGGAGGCATGTTATGAAAAAATATTTAGCTGTATCAATATTTTTGACATTCTTTCTATGCTTAGATAGTCATATAAAAACTATTTTTACAGTCAATAATCTTTTTTTACAAAGAGGTTTTTTATATTGATTTTTTCTAATCTATACAAAAGAAAGGGATGAAGTGTGTGTTAGATTATGAAAAAATTGGCAAGTTTTTGCAGCATTTAAGATTGGAAAAAGGATACTCTCAAAAGAAAGTTGCAGAAAAATTATTTGTAACTCGACAATTAGTCTCAAAATGGGAAAGAGGAATTTCTTTACCTAGTAATGAACTTTTGGTATCTCTTTGTAAATTTTACAATATTTCTGCAAATGAAATTCTTGCAGGTGAAAAATTTTAAGAAATTTCTATGTAATTGTATAAAGTAACTTTCTTGTTACTTTTTTCTTTTTTTTACATAAAATAATACTATAAAAGAGATATTTCGTTTGACACAATCTCTATATTATAGTATATTATTTATACATGGAGCCGTAGCCAAGTGGCTAAGGCGTGGGTCTGCAACACCCTGATCACCAGTTCAAATCTGGTCGGCTCCTCCATAGGTTAATCTGTCCGAACTTCTATAGTTTAGGACTTAATACAAAAGTATCTATTTCTACAAGAAGTTGATACTTTTTTTGTGTTTAAGTTTAAAAAGGACAGGTTTTAAATAATTAGTATTTTAATCATATTTTAAATGATAAGAATAGAGAATTTGTTCTTGATATAATAGTAAAATTTAATATATAGTGTCTATGTGTGATAATGATAAACGAAAAAATTGATATGATTGGTTCATCGCTTGCTATTCATTATATTTATGATGGATTATGTAAAAAGGTTTATAATTTATTAGTTGGGAAATTTAAGCTTAATCATTGTAAATTTTAAATATTATGTGTAGAATATTTTTAATTGAAAGTTTGTGATGATACTTATGACTAATAATGAATTATTGTTTAGTGAAAACAACAAATTAGAACTTAAAGATATAAAAATAATTGATATAGATAAAGTGAATGATAGTTATTTATTTATTATATTAGAAAATGGGCAAAAAATACTAACTAATGGGCATGATTTATATGATGTTTCTATTTATAACCATTTATCAGATATGTTTAACATGGGAGATAGATTTTGTGCAGTTATGACACAAGAATATTCTATAAGCGTTGTAGATTTAGTGACTATGGAAGTATTGTTTGAAGACGAAAAAGCCTATCATATAAGTAAACAGGATGACAGAACATTACATGTCATTATGAAAATTGGTAATGGAAACGCTCGTATCTATGATATTGAAACACAAAAATATTTACCAGCACCTGATGATTATGTGTTTGAAAATTCATTAGGTAATAATTTATACGTATTTAGACAACCACATAACTTTGATACAAATTTTTATGATTATAAAAGATGCGTAATAAATGCAGATGGTAAAATTCTTTTAAAAAATATTGATGGTTGGATAGAATTAAGTGATAATTATTTAGTTATTTCAAAGAAAAATAAATTATATGTAGTAAAAATTAATAAAGATAGAATTTTAGAAATGAAAACTATTGAACAAAACGAAAAAATTATCGCAAAGCCTACATATCATAATGGGAAACTTATTGTAATGGGAAAGGGAGTGATAAAAATATATACTCCTAATTTTCTATTAGTAAATGAATTTTTTATAGATGAATTAGTTGAAGTTATTGATTATGAAATAGTTTTAGATATATTAAAACTTTGTTTATCACAAAGCAGTAATGGAAAACAAATAAAAAAACATTTATTTATTAACTTAACTACTGGAAAATCAATCTCACATTTTCGTATTGATGGTTATCCCTACTGGGGACCTACAACATATATAGGTTATGATAATATTGATTCCAAAATACACGATTATCACTTTTATAATGCAAATTTTGATTTAATTACCAAAGTATCTGCTAATGATTACGAAAGTGTTGAAAGCAATAAAGAATGTATGTTTATTCTTAGAACATTAGATGGAGAAAATGAGCACAAACAACTATTAAATACTGAAAATGGCAATATAAAAGAAATTGATTACGATTATATCCATTTTCATCTTTCATTACCTTATGGTTATGGTGTAAATCTTTTAACTCAAAAAATGGATTTTTTTGATGAGAATTTGAATATTGTAATTCCTAATTTTGATTATAAAAAATTTAATATGAGTTATTTACATGAAAAATTTGGTTATT
This sequence comes from uncultured Mycoplasmatota bacterium, assembly GCA_947649355.1. GTDB lineage: Bacteria > Bacillota_I > Bacilli_A > RF39 > UBA660 > Ventrenecus. The sequence continues at coordinate 24,356 of CANSRG010000007.1, forward strand.
TTATTATTAACGATTATATTTGTGTTAATAACCATTTTGTTGGAGATTTTGGTCAATCTTTATGGAGAACAATTATACAAAAAGCAAATGGTGAAATAATTTTGGATTCTGTCCAACATAAATGTTTTCCGATGGGAAATTTTATTCAAATTCTTCATAATGAAGATAGTGATTTTTTAAATACAATTACAGGTGAAATTGGCTCTTTAAGAATAACTGCTAGACTTGATGAAACTGGAAAGATAGATTTCAAAACAGTAAATAATGTCAATCATATTTTATCCATTGAAAATTATATACCTTTGGGTTTACAACAATTAAAGAAGATTAAACACCAATAATAAAGTTAGTATCTAAACATAAGCAATAAAAAATTTGTATATTAAATTCCATATCAATAAAATAAAACTTTCCTTTTAATTATGGAAAGTTTTCTCTTTATAAATTTATTTTAAAAAAAATTATACTTCTTTTTCTTCCTTACCTATTTCTTCTAATTTTTCTATAATTCTTTCTCTTTCACTATCCTCATTTGTTTTACATCTCATTATTTCTATATTTAATTTCTTTATAATGTTATCTTTTAATCTATCTCTTCTTTGTTGTTCTTTTCTTCTATGAAAGCCTCCATCTACTTCAATTATTAAAATTGGTTTTTTATCAAAATGATTATAAATCGTAAAATCACAATGAGAATTGCTATCAATAAATTTTAATTCTTCTTCGTTAAAAATGCTTCGATCTTTTACTAATTTTCTTAAAGGATACACCTCATCTTTTACTCGATAAGATTTAAATTTATCTAATTTTAAAATGTCTAATATTAAATGATACATAAATGTTTCTGAGTCAAACTTAGAATATGGAATATGTGTTTCTAAAAATCTTTTTCTTTCTCGTTCATTTACTTTATATAATAAATCGAAAATAGAATGAATTTTACTATCTATTACTTCCATATTATTGTATTTAATGTAATTGATAAAATCTATTATATTCGAATTAGATTTTGATTTATATTCATAAGGTGTTACTAAGTATAATTTTTTTACAGCTCTTGATATTGCGACATTGATAGAATTTGGATTATCTAAAAATTTTGTAATTTCATTTGCTACAGTACTAAATATGATAATATCTTTTTCTTTTCCTTGAAATCCATGAACTGTATCTATTGCCATATTTGTATCTTCAAATTGTTTTATTAAATATTTTTTTTGTGGTTTATATGGTGTTACAATTCCTACGGAGTCGTTATCAGTGTCTATTTGTTCATTTTTTATTACTTCATTTTTTATTACTGAATATTGTCGCACATTATAGTAGCTATTTCCTTCTTTTCTAGCATGATTTCCAGGAACACACCTATATTGTTTTATGGGATTTTTATTGTTTTCTTTCGAAAGAATAATTAGTTCGTTATTATAATATTTTTGATTACAGAAATTGATAATTAACGGATGACATCTGTAGTGTTCTTTTAGTGTTACTGATGGCACATCTTCTATCTGTTTTGTCATTTCTAATAAACTATTTTTTGTATAATTAAAATATTTTTTTAAATTATATTTTGAATATATTTGTTCGAATAATTTTATTTTTTTACTATCAATAATATTTGGAAGTTGTTTTCCATCCCCTACAACAATAATATTTTTTGCTAGAGTTAATGCTGGAAATGCTGACACTAAATCTACTTGAGAAGACTCATCTACTATTAAATAATCAAATAAAAAATCTTCTTTTACACAATTTCTTAATGAATATGTAGTACTAAGTATAATAGGATAATCTTTTATAAATTCTTTAGTTTCTTTTAGAGTTTTCTCTTCATATATTTGTTTATTATTATAATTTTTATAGACAATGTTTTTAAACAATTTCATAGACCATTCTGTATAAGTTTCAAATAATTCTTCTAGTTTTTTATTTTCTAAATTACTTTCTTTTTCCTTTAATAAATTTTCTAATTCTTCTTTTTTTCTCTCATAATATTTTTCTTCTATTTTATCTAAAATATCTTTAATGGAATTGATTTTTAAATCTGGTTTATAAAATTGATAAAATACTTTAGATTTTAAACATACTATATTACTAAAATAAGTATTTTTATTCTTTTGTCTATTTAAAAAAAGTAAATAATTATGCAGTTTATCTGCTTTAAAATTTGGAATTTCTATTTTCTCTAATTTTTTAGAATCTATACTTTTTTTAAAATAATTTTCTTCTAATTTTAATGCAGTTAATTCTTGTTTGATTTTAGCGATTTCATTTTTTTCTTGTAAATAAAATTCGATTTGCAAATAAGAATTTAGTAATTTTAGTTTTAATCTTTCTTCTTCTTGATTATCAAGACACCAATCTATAGGATAAGGTTCTACTTTTAATTGTTCCTCTACAAATTTTTCTGTATTTTCATTTTTTCCTAATTTTGCACACAAAGAAGAAAGACCTTTTTTTTCTAACTTTTCATATACATTATCTGTTGCACTATTGTTGTTAGAGACTACCGCGATGGTTAAATTTTTTAAAATGGCATTTGCAAGAATATTTAATATTGTTTGAGTTTTTCCTGTTCCAGGTGGCCCTTCTATAATACTTATTCTATTTACAAATGCATTTTCTAAAGCTTTTTTTTGACTTAAGTTAAAAGAAAATGGAAATATTTGAAATATATTTGGAAATTCTATCTTTTCATTCTTTCCTTCTATATAAGTTTTTACTATAGATTTTTCTTTGGTAAAATTTATTCTTTTATATAAATTTTTCAAGAAATTTTTTGCTTCTTTTTTCGAAGGTTCTTCATTTGCAATTTCACTTATTGTTAGATGATTTGCTAATTCTTTTAAATATTCGAATAGATTTTTTCCTTCTTCTTTTAAAATGTTGTTTTCTATATTTAATTGTTCTCTTGTATATAGTTTACTGGTATTATTTTCAAAAAATATTTTATAATACCAATCAAATCTTAATACTTTTTTTATATTTGTTAACACTACTGTTGTTGTATATATGAAATTTTTATCTTCTATTGTTGGATTTTCAAAAATTTTAACATTTTCTCTTTTATATAAATAAGACTTTGATTCATTAAATTGTACTTTTACTTTATCGTTTGTGATGCTTATTACATTTTTTGTTATATCTTTTCCATTTTTATCAACTATTAAATATGTTTCTTCTTTCAAAACCATTACCCCCAAAAAATTGTTTTTATTATAACATAATTTCCATTTTTTGGTAATTTTTTTTATATTAAAAAGATGAGACTTAAAATTCTCATCACTTTTAAAAAAAGATTTATACAAAAAAGTTATATTTAAACCGCTAAAAAGTAACTCCATTCCATGATTCATGTGTTGGTTTATTTGCTGGACAGTCATCAAACATATCACTTACATCTGTTGACATATTTTATCAACAACTTTAAATAAGACTTAAATATTCTCATCTCTTAATGAATCTAATATATTTTCTTTTTTTATTTTTCTTACTGAATACCACATAGTTAGAATTACAATTAGAAATACTCCTAAAATAGACAAGAATATTGCATCCCATGGAATTATAATTTTTCCAAATAAGAATGTATCTCCGATTGTTAAATTGATTAAATATATAAATATTCCCGAAACAGGGAGAGCAAAGAATAATGATTTTAAACCAAAGAATAAACTTTCAAAGAAAATCATTTTATTAAATCCTTTTGGAGATAAACCAATACTTCTTAACATAGCAAATTCTTTTCTTCTTAAATGAATACTTGTATGAATGGTATTAAATACACTTGTTACTCCTGTTAAAGTTACTAAAGTAATGAATCCATATAACAATATTTTAATTGCTATTATTCCATTTTTTTCACTTTCTAATTCTATTTTTGGGGAGAACGTAAAGAAGTTATTCTTTTTTCCATATTTTTTATCAATTTCTTCATAAAGTTTTTTGTAATCTTCTGTTCTAATTGTAAGATATTTTGTTTCTTTTTCCATTTTAAATAGCTCTTCTTCTTTTGCCATTTCATCAGATATTAAAAGGATTATTTGAGAGTTATCAATTGGAAGTTCTTTCATGATATCTGGTAATTCTTCTTTCATGGTAATACTTATGTTTTTACAATTATCATTTTGCATATTACACAAAGTTAACTCATTTGTTTCTTTTTCTATTATTTTTGTGAAATAAGATTTTCTAGAATTATTTTCATAAAATACAAAATTTAATTTATTATAAAAAATTGGTTTTTTATCTTTTGAAATTTTTTCAAAATCTTTTTGTTCTAATTTGACAATTGTAATTAAAGATAGTTGTTCTTCTTTATTAAACATTGCTTCATAATATCGATAAAAATCTTTTTGATAAATTTCTTTCTCTTGCATTTTCAAATACATTGGTTTCATAGAGGATTTATAATAAGAAGTAATATTATCACGACTAATTATTTCTTCAATAATTTGTTCATCATCGGTGCTAACATAGATATCATAATCTGGTAAATCTTCTATTTTAGTTATAGAAAGACCTAGTGTAACGTAAGTACTAAATGAAATAAATAACACGATACTAATAAATATAGAAAGTAGTGTGATTCTGTATTTTCTTTTATTTCTTTTCATATTTTTTAAGGCTATCTCGCCTTCCATTCCAAAGATTTTATGAATCCATTTTGGTGTTTTTACTTTTTTCCTTGGAATTTTTATTTCATCATTTTCACGAATCATTTCTATTGAAGAAACTTTACTTGAACGTTTGGCTGGTATAAATGCTGATAGATACACTACCACTATCATAAATATTATTGGAATAATAACATATGATGGTTCTACTACAAATTGAAATGTCATTTTCCAAAAATCTTTTATTAAAAAGTTAATTACTTCTATTGTAACGTAAATTCCTAAAAATGCACTTAGTACTCCTAGGAAAATTCCAATGCCTCCTACTAAGAACGCTTCAAAAAATACAGTATATTTTATTTGTTTTGGAGAAGCTCCAAGAGAGGAATATAATCCAAATGATTTTTTTCTTTCCATTGTCGATATCGCAAAGGAATTATAAATTACAATGATGCATCCTATACTTAATAATGTTAAAGAAATGATTAGTACAGATATAATTGTACGATTTACATTATCATATTTAGATATTCCATAATAATATAAAAGACTTGAGTTTACTTCACATGTTGCTAAATCATTTAAAGATTCACATATTTCATTTGTTAATTCGTATGATTTTTTTACATCTTTATATTCTCCATAAGTTCTATATTGTACGACATCTTCTTCGTTTGTAGTAAAGGCCATATAACCTGGAGCTGAATAATCTTCTAATTTACTTCTTCTTATTATTCCTACAATAGTATAAGTTTTCTTTTTCTTTGGAATTACTTTTTCTAAAGGAATTATATTGTTTTCTTCGTAAGTTGATACAAAAGAAATATTATTGTTATAAACTTCTTCTTCCTCTATTATTCTAGGGCCAATATCTAATGTAATTTTATCGCCTATTTTATATTCTACTCCACCATTTGTAGATAGGTGTTCTGGTAAAACTATTTCGTCTTTTGTTTTTGGAAAAGTTCCTTCAATTAGCTCATTTTTCTCTAATAATTTTGCTTCTCCAGAAACTAAATAAAGATAAGGTTTATAATCATTTTCACTTTTTATATTTGAGTATCCTATCACTCCATAAGAATATGTATCTTTTAGGTTAATGTTTAAATCAAGTGTTTCTTTTTCTTCTTTTGTTAAGGAATCAAAATAAGCATGATGTGAACCATTATAACTTATGGCATCTTGTTGCATAGAATACAAAAATGTAGACATTAAAAGTCCTATTCCTACCATTAAAGAAGTGGATAAGATTATGCCAATAATTGTTACGATGGTTCTTTTTTTATTCATGAAAAGATGTTTTAAAGTAAGACGATTTAATAGTTTCATTTTCTCACCTTTTCATCTTGTATAATATGACCATCTTCTATGGTAATAATTCTATTTGCGTGCATAGCAAGATCTTCATCATGAGTTATCATTATAATAGTTTGTCCATATTTTTTGTTAGATATTTCTAATAGTTCCATAATTTCTTCACTACTTTTACTATCTAAATTTCCTGTTGGTTCATCTGCAAGTAATAAGGATGGATGATAAATAAGAGAACGCCCAATACTTACTCGTTGTTGTTGTCCACCTGATAATTCATTTGGTAAATGATTTACTCTTTCTTCTAATCCTAATGTGTGAATAAGCTCTTCTAAATATTTTTTGTTTGGTTCTTTTCCATCTAATAAAACTGGTAAGGAAATATTTTCTCTAACATTTAAAATAGGAATTAAATTATAAAATTGATAAATTAGTCCTACTTGACGTCTTCTAAATATTGCTAAGTTATTTTCATTTAGGGAAAATACATCATTTCCTTCTACATACACATTTCCTTTCGTTGGTTTATCTACTCCTCCTAAAATGTGTAAAAGTGTACTTTTTCCTGAGCCTGATGCTCCTACTATCGCGACAAACTCTCCTTTTTCTACTGAAAATGAAATATCATCTAATGCTACTACTGATGTGTCCCCTTTTCCATAAATTTTACTTAGGTGACTTACACTTAAAATTTCCATAAACTCCCGCCTTTCATGGCCTAATTATATTAAATGTTTATGACATTTTGGTGACTTTTTTGATTACAATTTTGTCACACTACTGTTTTATAAAAATGAATAATAAAAACTGTTCCCTTTTTTTCCTTACTTGTTACTCTAATTGTTGCATTCATACGATCTAATATACTTTTGGATAAATTTAATCCAATTCCAATACTATCTTTTTCTTGACTACATTTATAAAATCTTTCAAATACATGAGGAAGATCTTCTTTTTTGATACCAATGCCAAAATCTTTAATTTGTAATTCTACATATAGAGGTGTTTCTTTTAAAGAAATAATTATTTTACTATTTGTTTTTGAATGCTCTACTCCATTTTTTAATATATTTGATATTGCTTCTTTTAACCATAATTCATCACCAACTATAATACTATTTTTCTCTACTTGTTCTTCTACTGTAATATTTTTTAGTACGATTAAAAGCTCTAATTCATCTATGACTTCTTTTATTAGTTTTGACATATTGATTTTATCTTTTTTTAATTCAATCATTCCACTTTCTATTTGACTTACTTTTAAAATAGAAATTATTAACTCTTTTAAATGCAATATCAATTCTTCTTGTTTTTTTAAAAATTCCTGTCTTTTTTCTTGATTCATTTTAGTATTACACAATACATCATTTATAATCGAAAGACTAGTAAGTGGTGTTTTTAGTTGATGAGATATATCTGCAAGATTTTTAGAAAGTTCTTTTTTCGTTTCACAAGAATCTTCTAAGGCATTTTTTAATCTACTTGTTACTTTCATTAAATCATTTTGTAAACTTTCTAATTCGCCACTTTGAAAATCTTTTAAATCTACTTTTATTTCTTCTTCTAATAATGAAAATAAATAGTTATCTAAATTTTTTATATCTTGGCTTCTTCTTTTTTCCACCTTATAAAAATAAAATAAGATTCCAATCGATAAAATGATATAAAACATGAAGTAGGTAATAAAAAATGTTTTTTGATAATTTTTTATCGTTTCTAAATATTCTAAAGAGTTAATGGAATTAAAGCCGTATTTTTTTAAAATTTCTTTGCCAACTCCTTTATTTTCTTTTTCTATATTTTCTATGATTTCTTTTTCAAGTTCTTGATGTTCTTCTAAAATTGAACCAAGAATAATACTATTATTATTAAATATTTCGTTTATACTTCTATGATAAAGTGCATAAGTAAGAGAAAGACCTAAAATGAAAAAGAACAGGAGAACTAATACTAATTTTCTTAATTTTTTTCTCATAAATTTTCTCCTATTTTATATCCTACGCCGCGTACAGTAACAATTATTTTTGGATTGATTGGGTCTTCTTCTATTTTTTCTCTTAATCTTTTTATATAAACAGTTAGTGTATTATCGTTTACATAAGCTTCATTTACATCCCAAATATCCGCAAGTATTTTTTCTCTTGTAAATACTATATTTGGATTTGTTGCAAGGATTAACAAAATTTTATATTCCATACTAGTTAAGAATAAATCATTTTTATTTTTTCTTACTTTTCCACTTTGGGTATCAATTGTGATATTGCCAAGGTTTATTAAGGGCGTTTCTCTTTTTTCTTTTCTTCTTATAACATTTTTCATTCTAGAAATTAACTCTCTTGTTTTAAATGGTTTTGTTACATAATCATAAGCTCCCATGTCTAACCCTTGCACAATTGTTACTTCTTCATCACATGCAGTTAAACAAATAATTGGCAATTCTTTTCCTACTTTTTTTAATACTTCAAAACCATGCATATCAGGAAGATTTAAATCTAGCAACATTAAATCAAAATCTGGAGATAAATTATCTAAAGCTTCTTTACCAGTAGATGCGGTTTCTACTATAAATCCTTCTGTTTCTAAACAAAATTTTAAACTCATTAAGATAGATGGATCATCTTCAACCATCAGTATTTTTCCTAACATAATTGTCGCTCCTTTTTTTCATTATAGCATTTTTTAGCTCAAAAAAAATGACGAATTTGTAAGTATTCCTCATTTTATCTATTATTTAATTAACATTTTATAAATGCTTCCCCGAACAATTACTAAAAGATTTAATTGTTCTGTGTTATATACTTCTTCAGGTACCTCGAATACCCAATATCCTTTTAGAGTTTCAGGAGTAATATCTTTTATTGAAGTTACTTTTTCTTTCTCTAATTTATATTGTACTTTTATAAAATCATTTGTAAAGTTTTTTGCTCCTTTTCTTGCTTTATAATATTCTGTATATTCATCAATTTGAAACATTCTTTCTAACACTAATAATGTTTTTTTGTTACTTGCTACTACTTTATTTTTTAAATTTTGACAAGTGTTATTTATACAACTTTTATATTCATATTCGTAAGATTTTCCTAGATAAACTTTTTTTAACTCTATTTGAACCATTCCTATTCTAGACTCTGATAACTCTAAAATCTTACCAAAATCAACAGTTCTTTTTTCTTTATTTTCAAAAACTTTTTCATAACGAAGACTTACTGTTTTATAAATTGGTGTGATACTTCCTATTTCAAAAGTCAAGGACTCTAAAATTTTTAAAGATAAAGGTTCTTCTATTAAACTTTCATCAATTTCATAGGTAATTACATAGGTATTTTCTTCTTGGGGAGCAATTTTTGTTTCTCTTGTATATGGAATTCCTAAATCTCTAAAATAACTGGTTCTATCTAAAGTCGCATTTATAAGTCTATTAGCAACTTCTATTTTAAAATTTTCATAATCTAGTGATTCTGATACATTACTATTACTCTTTATTCTTAGTGCTAATGCTAGATAATATTTTCCTTTATCTATTACATTTCCGCCTTGATCTAAGTTTGTTAATACAGAGTCTGTAACAGTAACTACTAGATTATTATGAGTAATTTTTTTATTTTGTTTATAAGTTTTATGATATACTTCAAAATTTAAGTAGAGTAATGTTCCTATTATTACTACAATAACTGATAATAATATGCTAAAAGTTATTTTATTTTCTAATACATAATATTTAAATTCTCTTATAAACCTTCTTAATGTTCGTTTATATTTGTAAGCATCTTTTCCAAATGTTAATTCAAATTCTTCGGAATCTAAATCGTTAATTTCTAATTCTTTTGCATCTTCTTCAAAATTAAATTTCTTTAAATCAAATCCTATTCCTCTTAAAATTGTAAATCCTAAAAATATAAACTGAGGAGCATATATAATCCAGGCGATGTCTCTATACATTCTTATGGTTTGAGCTTCTATTTCTCCTTTTTCTATAGCTCCTAAGATACTATGGCTAATAGAAATTAAAATGAATAATGCTATATAATATATCATTAAAAACATATAGAATTTTACATCTTTTTCTTTTTGTTTCATTAAGAAAAACACAGATAGTGCTAATAAAATAATAATGAGTGCTCCAAAATACATAAAATAATTGATATATGTTTCTGGTATTCCTGTTAAACTTGTGTAATAATTGGCTGAGACAAAGGAACTAAAAAATGATGCAATTGCACCCGTTTTTATAATTAAATAAATTATTGGGATGCAAAGAAGTATATGTAGCAATTTAAAATGTTTAATTAAAAATGCATATGGTTTTTTTAGTACCATGAATATCCCTTCCATTCTTTTTAATATCATATCATTTTTTTTATAAATAAAAAAGAGTTTCTTTTTGAACTCAATGTTTTAAAGATTTTTTTAGATATTCTTCTTCTAATTTTTTATAATTATTATATCCTCCCCATCCTTTTTCCAGTAAAGTTTCAATAGGAAGGTTTTCTTCTTGATAAAGTAAATCTAAATCACATATAACACATTCGCCTTGTTTTCTATCTTGGGCGGTTTTTTCTCCTACAAAATCTATTGTATATGGTTCTACTATAAATCCATAAGAATTATTATCTTTTAATAGTTTTACTAAATTATCTTTTTTAGCATCTAGCCAAACATGTTTTTCTTCTCGCACTCTTTTATATACATCTTTTACATCTTCCATACTTATGTTATTTCGTTCTCCAAGAGAGGTTATGGTAATAGATAAGTTTAATTCTTCAATGTATTTTCTACACATAGGATATAATACATTGGAATCATTTGGAATGGCTTTACAGAAACCCTCTTTGCCAAGCTGTATAATATAATCTCCCACTTTATATGTTATTTTTTGGGTACCTTTATCTAAGTAAATTACATCTGTTAATTTTTTTTCAGCTTTTCTTATGGCATCTTCTAAAATTATAATTATCGTATTTAGTAAATCTTTTTCTTTCACTTCTCTATTTATCCATTTTTCATAAAATTTTTCTTTGTTTTTCAAAAATATTTCCTCAAAATATGGAGAATCTTTTAATATGTTAAGATAACGAAATAAATCTTCGTCTTTTACTAAATCTAAATGATGAAAAAAGTATTCAACATAATCTTTATTTTTTAAAAAATCTGCTTTCATTTTTCTATAAAATTTTTCATTAGTATATTCTAATAATAGATAGCTTATTTGTTCCCATGTTAAAAATTCAAAATAATTATTTTCATTATTTTTTTGTTTTATCATGAAAATAAGTTCAATATATTTTAAAAATAAGAATTTTAATTTTTCATTTTCTATTTTGGCAAGGCTTTTTAATACATCTTTTTGTTTCTCATAATTTATTAAAACACACAAAAATGTTTCTTCTGTTATTTCTTCCATGTTTTTTACTTTTTTTAAACTGTTTTCTATTGTAATGCCTTTTTGTTTTAAATCTGCTTTTATATGTTTTATTGATTTCATTTTATTTTATCCCTGTTAATTTTCTTTCTCTTTGATAACGAGATTCATACATTTTATGTTCTTCTAATATTACACTATTAAAAGTATCTTCTATGGTAGCCCATGGGACTTCATCTTCTTTATACAATGCTTCTAAATCACAAATGACTATCTCGCCTTTTTTCTTTTTCTCTTTTGTTTTTCCTATAAAGCCTATTGTTTCTGGTTCTACTTCAAATCCATAAGAATTATTATCTTGTAATAATCTTACTATATTTTCTTTTTTTACATCTATCCAATCATTCCCACGATTTCTTATTTCTTTAAATAATTGATATGCATCCTCATTATATAAATTTTCTGTTTCTCCATAATAAGAAATAATTATCGCGATATCTAACTCACTAATATATTTTCTACAAACAGGATATAAAAGAGCTTCATCGTTTGGGATTTTTTCTTGAAACCATTTTTTTCCTACTTTAATTACAAAATCGCCAACTTTATAAGTTTTACATATACTTCCACTTCTAAAGTATTCAATATCAGTTATATTTTTCTTTGCTAGCCTTAACCCATCTTCTATAATTAAAATAATAGTTTGAAATAAATCTTCGTTTTCTTTTGTAATTTTTTCTAATTTTAACCAAGTTTTATAAAATGTTTGTTTATTTTTTTCAAATACTTCTTCAAAATATGGCGATTGTTTTAAAATTTTTAATGCATGAAATAAATTTGTAAAATATACATAGTTTAAATTTTTAAATGCTTCTTCAATATTTTCTTTTTTCTGTAAAAAATCTTTTGTTACCATTTTATAATAAGGTTCTTCTTGTTTTTCTAATAATATATTCCATCTTCTTGACCAAGGTAAAAACTCAAAAAAGTCTTTTTCATTTCTCATTATTTTTTGTTCTACCATTTCTTCAAAATATTTTTCAAAATAATTATACCAATAGCAATTATCTTTTAATTTTATTAACATATTTTTTCTCTCATCATAATGTTTGATTAACAATTGAAACATTTCTTCTTTTAAATAATGCCCCTCTTCTAACATTTCTAAGTATTCATGTTCTTCTAACATTCGATATAAAATTTCTAATTGATTTTTCACAATTTTATTAGCAAATAAATAAGAGTATATGTTCATATCTAATAATATTTTTATTTCTTCTTTTGTAAACTCTGTAATTTTTCTATTTTCTTTTATAAAATTTTCAATATTTGTTACATAATTTTTATAATCATTTTTCCAAATTGTATAAATCTCACTACGAACCACAAAAAAACCCCCTTTTTTGTTAATCTATATTATACACATTTTTTTATTTTTTTCAAGTTTCATAAATTTTTATAATTTTCAATTCTATATAAAAAACAGAAATTTCCTTTCTGTTTCAGACTGTTGACAAAGTAAATTTGTTAGCAGTTTTTTTTATAAAAATGAAA
>CANSRG010000008.1 GCA_947649355.1 uncultured Mycoplasmatota bacterium
TTTTTTCATTTTTATAAAAAAAACTGCTAACAAATTTACTTTGTCAACAGTCTGGAACTTCAAAAGAATTGAAGTTTTTTTGTTGCATCTTTTATCTAAAAAATGGTATATTGATTATGATTTTTATTTAGAGTAGGTGTATTTATGGAAACAATGGAAAATGCTTTAAAAAAGAGGAATCTTACTGTTTATGATTTTCAATATGCTTTACAACATTGTTCACTAAAAGATTATGGAATAATGTCTTTGCATACATTTTGTCAAAACTTATCTATAAGTGTTGCTACAGGAAGAAATTGGATTCGTTTAAAAAAAATTGATCCCTTGTTTTCTTATCAAAATTCTTTTTATTTTTCTGTAGAATATTTTGAAATGTTTCAAAAATCTTTGTTAAAAGAAACAAATCTTTTATTAAAAAATGGTCGTAACAAAAAGTTTATTTCAGGTAATTCTTTGTATAAATCCTATTTGTCGGCTCAATCTAAAAATGCGAAAGTTATTATGGAACTTATTGATACTTTAGAACAAGAGAATGTTTTTATTACTGATCAGGTAATTCTTTTTTTGTTAGTACAATGTGCTGTTGAATTACTATCTTCTTTTGAAGGAATTTCTTATAATGTTTTTGATTATATTGAAGGATATACGTCTAGTCCTTATTGTTTTTTGATTGATGATTTTCAAATAGCTAGGGGAGAATTGTTTTCTTTTTTTCATAAACATCCAAGTCTTTTAAAAACCTATTATTATGAACCTTTTGAAGATGTATTGGGGTTTTTATATATTTCTTTAAAAAATCTTGGTGAACGTAAAGCGATGGGGTCTTATTTTACTCCAACAAAAATTGTTAAAAAAATGTTAAATCAGTTATTTTCGATGAATTCTTGTTCTTGTAAAACGGTGTTTGATCCTTGTTGTGGGACAGGTAATTTTCTTCTTCAACTTCCAGAAGATATTCCTTTTTCTAATGTTTACGGAAATGATATTGACTCTATAAGTGTTAAAATTACTCGTATATCTTATGCTTTAAAATATCAAATTCAAAATCCAGATATTATTTATTCACATATTACCAATACTAATTATTTGTGGGATGATAGTTTTATGTTTTTTGATTTTGTAGTTACGAATCCGCCTTGGGGTTATTTATATTCTTATGAAGAAAAAATGTATTTACGTTCTAGGTATCTTTCTGTTACTGGTGCTAATGTAGAATCTTTTGATGTTTTTATTGAACGGGCTTTATCTAGTTTAAAACCAGGTGGTGTCTTTTCTTTTGTTATTCCAGAATCTTTTTTGAATGTAAAAGCTCATCTACCTATTCGGCATTTATTAAAGAATCATTCCATTCAATACTTAGAATTTTTAGGAAATGCTTTTGATCAGGTACAATGTCCATCTATTATTTTGCATGTGATAAAAGATGAGCCTTTTCATACAACCGGTATGATTGTTCGTGATAAAAAACGAGAATTTGTTATACAAAAAGAAAGAGAATTTACTTTAGAATACTTTTCTTATTGGATGGATGATAATGAAGAAGATGTTATAAGAAAAATGGAAAATGTTTCTCCTAAAGTTACTCTTTTTGAAAATGCAACTTTTGCTTTAGGAATTGTTACTGGAAATAATAAAAAATTTTTGTCTAGTACAAAAGAATTTCAAAATGAAATTGTTTTAAAGGGTGCTAATTTACTAAAATATCGAATTATGAGTGAACATGCTTCTTATCTTTCTTTTAAGCCTCAGTTATTTCAACAAGTTTCTTCAGAAGCTATTTATCGTGCGGAAGAAAAATTATTATATCGATTTGTTTCTAATCAACTTGTTTTTTCTTATGATAATAAGCAAACCCTTTCCTTAAATAGTGCAAATATATTGATTCCTAAAGTAGAAGGTTTAGATATAAAATATATTTTGGCTCTTTTTAATTCTAGACCTATGCAGTTTTATTTTAAGAAAAAGTTTCATTCTGTGAAAGTTTTAAAATCCCATATTGAATCTTTTCCTATTCCTGTTATTTCTACTAATTCTCAGCAAGAAATTATTACTTTGGTTGATCAACTTCTTTTAGAAGAAAAGAAAGAAAAAGTTTTAACTCTTTATAATGAAATAGATAAACTTGTTGCTAAATTATATAAACTAGAGGAAAAAGAGTATCTCTTAATCTGTTCTTCTATGGATGGAGAAAATTTATTTTTATTTTAATATTTTATTCTTTTTTTTAAAATAAACTATATAATGTGGATAAGTAAATTTTCATTTTTATTATATTTACTTTTTTATAAACATTTCGTGTTGTTATTCTGGAAGTTTTTTTCTAAAAAAATGTTTACTTTGTGTGGTTTCAATGTTAAAATAGGTCTCGAGAAAGAAATTTCTCCTTGCTTTTCGTTTGGAAAGCCATTTAGACCATAAGGAGGTGTAGAAAATGCATAAATACGAAATTATGTTCATTGTAAAAGCTACTATGGAGAGTGATGCTGTTAAAAATACAGCTGAAACTTTTAAAAAGTTAATTTCTGATTTAAAAGGAAATGTAGCTGAATACAAAGAATTAGGTGAAAAAAAATTAGCGTATCCTATTAAAAAAGAATTAAATGGATACTACTATGTAATGCAAGTAGAAGCTGATAAAGATTGCATTATGGAATTTGATCGTAAAATTCGTTTAGATGAAAATGTTTTAAGACATTTAATCATTCGTCAAGAAGAGGAGTAATATATGAATAAGGTAATTTTAATTGGAAGACTAGCAAGAGATCCTGAAATGAGAACAACTGGTTCTGGAGTTTCTATGACTCGCTTTACTATTGCAGTATCACGTCCTATTAGTCCTCAAGCAGGTGGACAACCTCAAACGGATTTTATTGGATGTATTGCTTGGAGACGTCAAGCTGAAAATATTGCAAAGTATTGTTTTAAGGGTTCTCAAGTTGCTGTAGAAGGTAGAATTCAAACTGGTTCTTATGATGGAACAGATGGTCAAAAACATTATACTACGGATATTGTAGCTGATAATGTGACTTTTCTTGGAACACGTGGGAATGGAGAATCTAATTCTTCTAATGGATTTGGGGATACTAGCTATTCTGCTCCAATGCCTTCATATAATGAACCTCAAGTTATGCCATCAACCGATATTTCTGAAGATCCATTCAAAGATTTTGGAGAAGAAATTTCGTTATCTGATGATGACTTACCATTCTAGGAAAGGAGAGTTTATTTATGGCTGAATTTAGAAGAAAAAAGAAAAAAATATGTCAAATGTGTGCTGGAAAAAGTGTTGATTATAAAGATGTAATGATTATCAACAAATATATTAGTGATAAGGGTAAAATATTACCTAGACGTATGACTGGTGCATGTGCTAAGCATCAAAGACATATTGCAGAACAAATTAAGTATGCAAGATTTATGGCTTTAATTCCATATGTAAAATAATGAGAATACTTTTCAGAAGTGTTCTTTTTTGTTATACTTTTTATGTGATGTGTATGGAAAGAAAAAATGGTTTTTGTATTTTAGACTTTCATAAAATTATTCGTACAATTCCTAGAAATCAAGAAGGAAATATTTATGTATTTCTTTTAGATGGGAAAGAATATTTTTTTAAAGAATGTGAAGAAAAAGAATGTTACGTAGAACTATTTTGTGAACAAGTGGCTCGTTTTTTAGGTATTTCGACAGTACATTATGATTTAGCAAGAATGGAAAATATGACAGGTGTTTTTTCGGAGGGTTTTAATCCAAATCATTGTATGGAAACTTCTTTGAAAGAAATTTTAGAGATTTTTTATCATGATGTTGTCTGTAATTATACAGATGATTTTTCACATGCTTTTTTTGTAGAAAATACTTTTAATTTAGAAAATATTTGGGAAGCTTTAGATTATTATTTTCGGGATTATAAAGATAAGAATATTGTAGTTTCTAGAATTATGAAACAATTAGTTGATTCTTTTATTTTACAAATTTGTACTGGTAATTCTGATTTACATTATTTAAATTTAACAGTACTAAATGAAGAAGAACCTATTCTTGCTCCTAATTATGATTATGAAAAATGTGATTCTGTTTTAAGTTCTTTAAATACTTATACTTTACAAGTTTCACCACTTCGATTTTTTTCTAAAAATGATGGTATTACTACGATACTAAAATTTTTGCAATTCTCTTCTTGTGAATATAAGGAATATTTTTTAAAAAAGGTATCTTTGATGCCAAGTCCTTTTGAAATCTTTTCTAAAATTGAAGACCAATTACTTATTCCTATTCCATCTTTTATAAAAGAGATTTTAAGTTCAAAGTATTTAGAGGAGAAAGAAAAAATAGAAAACGTTATTTTGGAATTTCAAGAATCTAATTTTCGAAAAAGATAAAAATAATTCGATATTGTTTTATCTTTTTTCTATTCTTTGTTATAATATATTTACTTTGAAAGGATGTCTTATTTATGAAAGTGATTTTATTAAAAGATGTAAAAGGGCAAGGTAAGAAAGATCAAATAGTAAATGTTAGTGATGGATATGCAACTAATTTTTTAATAAAACAAGGTCTTGCTGTTGCTCTTACTAATCGTAGTAAAGAAGTTTTGGATAAATCTTTATTAAATCGTCATTTAGAAGAGGAAGCGAAAGTTTTAGAATTTGAGAAAATGGCTCAAGAATTACAAAAGAAAAAGATTGAATTTGTTGTTAAGACTGGCAAAGATGACCGTGTTTTTGGTGTGATTTCTACAAAGCAGATTAGTGATGAATTTAAAAAAATGGGATATGACATTGATAAAAAATGTATTAAATGTGATCATACCATTGATTCTTTAGGAACTCATGAAGTTATGATTGAACTTCATAAGAGAGTTGTTTTTTCCTTTTTGATAGTATTAAAAAAGTAGGTGATTTTTATGGTTTCTAGAGTAATGCCTCAAAATGTAGAGGCAGAGATGAGTGTTTTAGGCGTTCCTTTTTTGAATCCTCATTCTCTTGAAAAAATTATGGAAACAATTACGGAGGAAATGTTTTTTGTAGAGGCTCATAAGAAAATTTTTAATGCTTTGGTAAGTCTTTATAAAAGTCATACTCCTATTGATATTACTACTGTAAAAAATGAATTAGATAAGCAAAAAAATTTAAATGCGATAGGTGGTTTGGAGTATCTAACAGAAGTGATTGATTCGGTTGTTACTAGTGCGAATTTAGATTATTATATGAATATTATGAAAGAAAAAGCTATCCGAAGACATTTAATAGATACTGCAACTAATATTATTACAGATGCTTATGATGAGGAAGAAGATTTAACTCGTCTTTTAGATCAATCAGAACAAAAGATAGGGATGGTTGTACGTGCTCGGCAAACGAGTGAATTTAAAACTATTGCTGAGGCTTTACAAGAGGCTCGTGAAAATTTAGAACGCATGAGTCATGATCGAAGTTTGATTACTGGTATACCTAGTGGTTTTATTGAACTTGATAAAGAGACTAGTGGGTTTCATGAAGGAGAACTTATTATTTTGGCAGCAAGACCTGGTATGGGAAAAACTGCTTTTGCTTTGAATGTTGCCACGAATGCTGCGATGAAAACTGGAAAAACAATAGCAATCTTTAATCTAGAAATGAGTGCTGAACAGCTTGTAAATCGTATGCTTAGTGCAGTTGGTCAAATCGAAGGAGAAAAATTAAAAACTGGAATGTTAAATGATAATGATTGGAAACGTTATACAGAAGCAATGAGTGAATTATCCGAGACTAATATATATATTGAAGATAATGCTTCTATTACAGCTCCTGAGATTAAAGCTAAGTGTCGGAAACTTGCTGCATCTCCAAAAGGGCTTGGTCTTGTAATTATTGATTACTTGCAGCTTGTTACAACGGGTGGTCGTGTAGAATCTCGTCAGGTGGAAGTATCTGAGATTTCCCGTGCTTTTAAAACAATGGCAATGGAACTTAAAGTTCCTGTAATCGCGCTTGCTCAACTTTCTCGTAATGCAGAGAGAAGAGAATCCAATCAACCTAAATTGGCTGATTTAAGAGAATCTGGTTCTATCGAACAAGATGCTGATTTAGTATTGTTTGTAAATCGTCAAGATTATTTTGAAACGAAAACGGCTGATAATAAACTTACGATTGTTCCAGCTGAAATCATTATTGCAAAACATCGTCGTGGTAGTACAGGACTTATTCAAGTTTTATTTGAATTAAATAAGAGTTGTTTTAAAAATTATACGCCAATGGATGAAAATGCATTTTAGGAAGGTGTCTAAATGAAAAAGGATAAAATTTTAATTGGGATTTTTGGTGTGTTTTTGATTTTGTGTTTTGTTATTCAAGGTTTTGTACCTAAAACAAAAAATCCAAAGAGTGTTTATCAAGTTTATTTAAATGGAGAAAAAATAGGACTAGTTGATAATAAAGAAGAACTTTTAAATTTAATAAATGAAGAACAACAAGATATAAGAAATACTTATTCGGTACGGCAAGTTTATCCTCCAAATGGTTTTGATATTGAAGAATATGTTACATATGACGAAAATGTTGTATCTGCAAATAATATTTATCAAAAAATTAAAGAACAAAGTGACTTTACTGTAGAAGGCTATGAAGTGACGATTACACGTCCTAAAACTGAAAATGAAGAAGAAAAAGTTACTAAAATCTATGTTCTTGATGATGAAATATATAAGGAAGCAGAAAAACGTTTTGTTACTACTTTTGTGGATGAAAAAGATTTTTATGCTTATATCAATAATACTCAAGAGGCTATTCGAGATGTGGGTTCTATCATTAAGCATATGGAGTTTGAAGAAAATATATTGATTAAAAAAGCTTATATTTCAACAAAAGAAAAAATTTTTACGAATGCTAATGAGCTTACACAATATTTGCTTTATGGAACTACTGAACCCACGGAAAGTTATGTTGTAAAAAAAGGAGATACGATTTCTTCTATTGCCGAAGCTAGTAAATTAAATGTTCGAGAGCTTTTAATTGCCAATCCTCGTTTTAAATCTGAAAATGCTATTTTAGCAATTGGAGATAAAGTTTCTAATAGTATTATCAATCCCCTTTTAACTCTTTATCAAGAGCTAAGAGTTACTGAAGATGTAGAACAAGCTTTTACTAAAAAAACTGTGATTGATAATTCGATGCGTTATAATACAAGTAAAATTACTCAAAATGGTGTGACAGGACTCGCAAGAATTACTCAAGAACTTCGTGTAGTAAATGGAGAACGTACACAAGATACAAACCTTATTAGTAGTGTTACAATTCGTGAAGCTGTTGAAGAAATTACTTCTGTTGGGCCAACTTATACTTATAATCCTAGTAATTTTGGACATGGTAGTGCAGGTGGTACTTATAATACTGGATTAGACTGGGGCTGGCCAACTAAAACTCCTTATGTTATTACTACTAATTATGAGTGGAGATGGGGAAGTTTTCATAATGCCTTAGATATTTCTGGTACTGGTTTTGGCTCTCCTATTTATGCTGCACGTGGTGGTGTTGTAGTAGAAAGTTATTCTTCTTGTGCTAATTATGGTTGGTATGGTAGTATGTGTGGTGGTTCTTATGGAAATTATGTAGTCATTCAACATGAAAATAATTTTTATACGATGTATGCTCACTTAAAAACAGATTTACAAGTTGGAGTAGGTAGTAAAGTAAACCGTGGTCAAGTAATAGGATATATGGGAAGTAGTGGTTCATCTACAGGGACTCATTTACATTTTGGTTTTGCAGTTGGCATGCCAAATCATGGTGGTAAATGGTATAGTCCATGGAGTTTGTATCAATGAAGTCTGTTGTTTTAGCAAGTGGTTCTGAAGGAAATTCTACATTTTTTTCGGATGGAACTACTAAAATATTATTTGATATTGGAAAAAATGCCAAGTATATTAAAGATCATTTAAAAGAAATAGATGAAGAACCATCTGATATTTCTGGTATTGTTATTAGTCATACCCATGATGATCATGTGAGTGCCCTTCGTGTTTTTTTGAAAAGTTATCATCCTACTGTTTATGTTACTGAGAAAATGTTTTATGATTTAGAATGTCTAAAAGATTATGATTCGGTTGTTATTTATGAGGAAGACTTTTCAATTGGCAATATTTTTATTGAGTCTATTAGAACAAGTCATGATGCGAGTGATTCTAGAAATTTTTTGGTAAGAAGTGGTATGGAAAAACTTGTTTATCTTACGGATACTGGTTATTTAAATCGTAAATATTTTTCTAAGTTAATGGATGCAGATTATTATTTAATGGAAAGTAATCATGATATTGAAATGCTTATGGAAGGGCCTTATCCTAAATGGCTTAAACAACGTGTTTTAGGAACATTAGGTCATTTATCTAATAAAGATAGTAGCTTTTATTTAACAAAGCTTGTGGGAGAGCATACAAAAAAGGTTATTTTAATGCATTTGTCTCATACGAATAACACAGAAGAAAAAGCATTGGAAATGTTACAGAAAACTTTTTTAGATTATGAAATATCTTTACCATTTGTTTGTTGTGCTAAACAAAATGAAGTAACGAGGGTTGTCGATGATAAAAATATTGTGCGTGGGTAAAATAAAAGAACCTTATCTTTTTCATTTTATTGAAGATTATCAAAAAAGGATTTCTAAATATCATGCAATATCTATAATAGAAGTGAAAGATAGTGATTCTTTAGAGAAAGAAAAAGAATTACTTTCTAAATATATTGGTTCTAGAGATTTTGTCATCCCTTTAGTAATTGAAGGTAAGTCTATGACAAGTGAAGAATTTTCAAAAAAAATTGATGCTACCTTTATAGAGCATCCTGTGATTACTTTTATAATTGGAAGTTCTTTGGGATTACATGAAGATATAAAAAAACGTGGCAATTTCTTACTTTCTTTTTCTTCTATGACATTTCCTCACGGAGTGTTTCGGGGAATTCTTTTAGAACAAATTTATCGAGCATTTAAAATTTTAAATCATGAGAGTTATCATAAATAGGAGGTATGAAAATGATACAAATTGGGAATAGTTGGGATGAAAAATTAAAAGTAATATGGGAAAGTGAAGGATTTCAAAATTTTTTAAAGATGATTGATCATGAATATTTAACACATACGATTTTTCCTCCAAGGGGATGTGTGTTTAATGCTCTTAAACTTACTCCTTATGAAAATGTAAAAGTAGTTATTATGGGGCAAGATCCTTATCATGGCGAAGGAGAAGCACATGGTCTTTCTTTTTCTGTTTTAAAAGGAGTAAAGGTTCCGCCTTCCTTACAAAATATTTATAAAGAACTTTATAGTGATTTAGGTGTTTCTATTCGTCAAGATGGAGATTTGACGGGGTGGGCTAAAGAAGGTGTCTTACTTTTAAATGCAGTTTTGACTGTGGAAAAAGATAAGCCTGCTTCTCATCGAAACTTTGGTTGGGAAAGACTTACTGATTATATTATTCGTATGATAAATGAAAAAGATGAGCCTGTAGTATTTATTTTGTGGGGGAATTTTGCAAAAGAAAAAATGAAATTTATTACTAATCCAAAACATTATATTATTACTTCTCCTCATCCAAGTCCTTTTTCGGCACGAAATGGATTTTTTGGAAGTAGACCATTTTCTAAATGCAATTCTTTTTTAGAAAAAAATGGGCTTACTCCTATTGATTGGGGACGTATAGAATAATTTATAAAAACTTGTTTTTTGATAAGTTTTTTTATTTTAAATATTCTTTGTTACTGTATGAATTCTTTCTGTTGATTTTTTAGTAGTAGAATTCTTTCAGATTTTTGTTTTCTTTTTTATTAAAAATAGTTGACGAGCATAGGATTAAATGATATTATAATTTTGATTTTTGAATTATGGTTTTACTTTGGTGAAACCTTATTTAAAGAGATTTTTGATACACCAGGGTGTGTGTATATAGGAAGGAGAGTTTATGGCTACTATTAACCAACTTGTAAAAAAGGGAAGAAGTAAAAAAACTAAAAAAAGTAAGAGTCCAGTTTTAAATGTAGGATTTAATACAATCGAGAGAAAGCAAACAAATACTACAAGTCCTCAAAAACGTGGTGTTTGTACTCGTGTTGGTACAAAAACTCCAAAAAAACCGAACTCAGCACTTCGTAAATTTGCTCGTGTAAGATTATCTAACGGAAGAGAAGTTGATACTTATATTCCAGGTGAAGGTCACAATTTACAAGAACATAGTGTTGTTTTAATTCGTGGTGGACGTGTAAAAGACTTAATCGGTGTTCGTTATCATGTAATACGTGGTACACTTGATACTCAAGGTGTTGCAAATCGTAAACAAGGTCGTAGTAAATATGGCGCAAAAAAACCAAAACAAAAATAATAGAAGGAGGAAAAAATAATGCGTAAAAGAAGAGCAGAAAAAAGAGATGTACTTCCAGATTCTATTTACAAATCTAAAGTTGTTACAAAACTTATTAACCAGATTATGTTAGATGGAAAAAAGGGTACTGCTCAAAAGATTTTATATGAAGCTTTTGATATTGTTGCAGAGAAAACAAATCGTCCTGCAATTGAAGTGTTTGAAGAAGCTTTAGAAAATATTAAACCAGCACTTGAAGTGAAGTCACGTCGTGTTGGTGGAAGTAACTATCAAGTTCCAATTGAAGTTAGTAATGAAAGACAACAAACATTAGCTTTAAGATGGCTTGTAAATTATGCAAAAACAAGAAATGGCAAGGGAATGGCTTTAAATCTTGCAAATGAAATTGTTGATGCGGCTAATGGTACTGGTGGTGCTGTTAAAAAACGCGAAGATATGCATAGAATGGCTGAAGCAAATAAAGCATTTGCTCACTATAGATGGTAGGAGGACTATATGGCAAGAGATGTTAGTATAGAAAAAGTACGTAATATCGGTATCATGGCTCATATTGATGCTGGTAAAACTACTACTACAGAAAGAATTTTATTCCATACTGGTGTTACTCATAAAATTGGTGAAACTCATGATGGAGCTTCTCAAATGGACTGGATGGAACAAGAAAAAGAAAGAGGTATTACAATTACTAGTGCAGCAACAACTGCTCACTGGAAAGGGTATCGTTTTAATATTATTGATACACCAGGTCACGTAGACTTTACTGTTGAAGTTTCACGTAGTTTAAGAGTACTTGATGGTGCGGTATGTTTAATTGATTCTCAAGCAGGTGTAGAACCTCAATCTGAAACTGTTTGGCGTCAAGCAGATGAATTTTCTGTACCTCGTATGATTTTCGCAAATAAAATGGACAAAATGGGAGCTGATTTTGAATATAGTTTAACAACTATTAAAGATCGTTTAGGCGCTAATGCTAAACCTATTCAATGGCCAATTGGAGCAGAAAGTGATTTTAAATCAATTATTGATTTAGTTACAATGAAAGCTTATCAATATGATGGTAAAGAAGATGAAAATCCAATAGAAATTGAAATTCCTGCAGATTATAAAGAACTTGCAGAAGTAAAACGTAATGAACTAATTGAAGCAGTTGTTGAATTTGATGATGCTTTAATGGAAAAATATTTAAGTGGAGAAGAACTTACTGTAGAAGAAATTAAAGCTGCTATTCGTAAGGCTACTTTGGAAGTTAAATTTTTCCCAGTATTATGTGGTACTGCTTTAGGAAATACTGGTGTTAAATTGCTTTTAGATGCAATTGTAGATTATATGCCATCTCCTACTGATATTAGTGCAATTGAATGTACAGATATTAAAACTGGAGAAGATGTATTACGTCACCCAAGTGATTCTGAACCATTTACTGCATTAGCATTTAAAATTATGACAGATCCATTTGTTGGACGTTTAGCGTTCTTCCGTGTTTACTCTGGTAAACTTACAAGCGGTTCTTATATTTTAAATAGTACTAAGGGTGAAAAAGAAAGAATTGGACGTATTTTACAGATGCATGCAAATAATCGTAAAGAAATTACTGAAGTTTTCTGTGGAGAAATTGCAGCTGCTGTAGGTCTTAAAAATACTACTACTGCAGATACATTATGTGATGAAAAAAATGCTGTTATCATGAAAGGTATGGAATTCCCATTACCAGTAATTGATGAAGCAATTGAACCTAAATCAAAAGCGGATCAAGAAAAACTTGGAACTGCTTTACAAAAACTTGCTGAAGAAGATCCAACATTTAAATATAAAACAGATCCTGAAACAGGACAAACTGTTATTAGTGGTATGGGTGAACTTCACTTAGACGTTTTAGTAAGAAGAATGAAAGATGAATTTAATGTAGAGGCTAATATTGGTCGTCCACAAGTTGCTTATCGTGAAACTATTAAAGCTACTGCTGAGTGTGAAGGTAAGTATATTAAACAATCTGGAGGACGTGGACAATATGGACATGTTTGGGTTAAATTTGAACCTAATCCAGAAAAAGGATATGAATTCGTTGATGCTATTGTTGGTGGTGTTGTTCCTCGTGAATATATTCCTGTTACTGATAAAGGACTACAAGAAGCTATGGCTGGTGGAATTTTAGCAGGATACCCAATGGTAGATGTTAAAGCTACATTATTTGATGGTTCTTACCATGATGTCGATTCGTCTGAAATGGCATTTAAAATTGCAGCTTCTATGGCTTTAAAAGAAGCTAAGAATAAATGTCAACCAGTATTATTAGAACCAGTCATGAAAGTTGCGGTTACTGTACCAGATGAATATATGGGAAATGTTATGGGAGATTTAACTAGCCGTCGTGGTCGTCCACTTGGACAAGAATCACGTGGTAATGCACTTCAAATTACAGCTATGGTTCCACTTGCTGAAATGTTTGGATATGCAACAACCTTACGTTCTAATACGCAAGGACGTGGAAACTTTGTAATGGAATTAGATCATTATGAAGAAGTACCAAAATCAATCGCTGAAGAAATCATTAAGAAAAACAGCGTTAACTAAAAATAATACTTGAATTTAATTCAAGCATTAGATAAAATAGAATAGTAAATTGAAAGGAGAAAAAATCAAATGGCAAAAGAAAAATTTGATCGTTCAAAAGAACATGTTAATATTGGTACTATTGGACACGTAGACCATGGTAAAACAACTACTACAGCTGCTATTACCAAATTATTTGGAACATTTGTTGCTTATGAAGATATCGACAAAGCTCCAGAAGAAAGAGAAAGAGGTATTACAATCAATACTGCACACGTTGAGTATTCTACTGAAAAACGTCATTATGCTCACGTAGACTGCCCAGGACATGCTGACTATGTTAAAAACATGATTACTGGTGCTGCTCAAATGGATGGTGCTATCCTTGTAGTTTCTGCATCTGATGGACCTATGCCTCAAACAAGAGAACACATTTTATTATCTCGTCAAGTTGGAGTTCCTAAAATTCTTGTTTACATGAATAAATGTGATCAAGTGGATGATCCTGAATTACTTGATTTAGTAGAAATGGAAATTAGAGAATTATTAGGAGAATATGAATTCGATACTGAATGTCCTATTATTCGTGGATCTGCATTAAAAGCTCTTGAAGGAGATGCTGATGCTGAACAATCTATTCGTGATTTAATGGCTGCTGTTGATGAATATATTCCATCTCCAGTTCGTGATACTGATAAACCATTCTTAATGAGTATTGAAGATGTATTTACAATTTCTGGACGTGGTACTGTTGTTACAGGACGTGTTGAACGTGGACAATTAAATCTAAATGATGAAGTTGAAATCGTTGGACTTAAAGATACTAAGAAGACTGTTGTTACAGGAATTGAAATGTTCCGTAAATCACTTGACTTTGCTCAAGCTGGTGACAACGCAGGTGTTTTACTTCGTGGTATCTCTCGTGAAGATGTTGAACGTGGACAAGTTCTTGCTAAACCTGCAAGTGTTACACCTCATCATAAATTCACTGCAAGTGTATACGTGTTAACTAAAGAAGAAGGCGGACGTCATACTCCATTCTTCTCAAATTACAGACCACAATTCTATTTCCGTACTACTGACGTAACTGGTGTTATCGAGTTACCAGCTGGTGTTGAAATGGTTATGCCTGGTGATAATATTGATATGACTGTTGATCTAATTGCTCCAGTAGCATTAGAGAAAGGTACTAAGTTCTCTATCCGTGAAGGTGGACGTACTGTTGGTGCTGGTGTTGTATCTGACATTATTGAATAATAATTACAAAAGTTCTGAGTTTTCTCAGTTCTTTTTTTTTGACTTTTAGGAGTAATGTTATAGTAGATTGAAAATAGAGTAAAGTCAAAAAGATAACACATAGTGATACTTTTGTTTTACTCTCTATCATAAAAACTAGGAAAAAGAAATAAAATGATTAAAAATGTTTTTTTTTCGTAATTTTTTTCACAATAATAATATCTAAATAAGGTATAATAAATATACTATTGTAGGTGATGAAGTGAAATTTTATAAGCTTTTTATTTTTTTATCTATAAGTATTATTTTACTTGGTAGTGTTTTAGTGGCAAATCAAATATATATGAAAGAGAAAATAGAATTTTTAGAAAAAACAGAACAACGAAAACAAGAAGAGATGAATTCTAAATTAAATTATGAAGAAAGTATGTTAAAAAAAGAATTGTTTGAATTGGAACTTCGTAGAAAAGAGCTTTTTTCAGAATGTATGAAAATGCCTTATACATCTTCTAATTTAGAAAATTCTTTTGAAAATCTTTCTCGTAAGTATGCAGATAAAGATTTTTCTTTTATGTATTTTGATATAAAAAATGAATTTCTATATTCCTTTCAAGAAAATAAAATATATTATGGAGCAAGTCTTATTAAACTTTTAGAATCTCTTTATTTAATCAATTATGCAATGGCGGGTAGTATTTCTTTGGATGATACATTGGTTTATAAAAAAGAACATATTTCAGATTATAGTTTATGTTTAGAAAATCATTCTTTGGGAGAATCTCTTTCTTTAAAAACATTGATTTCTTATATGCTTTCTTTTAGTGATAATGCTGCCCATGAAATGATTTTTGAATATATTGGGATTGATGCTTTAAAATCGTATGCTTCTTTTTTAAATGTTACCTTATCTATTACTTCTAATGAACATTTTGGAAATTTAACTGCTTTGTCTGGAATGAATATTTTAAAAGAAACTTACAGAGTCTTATCTCTTCATAATTCTTATAGTGAACTTCTTTCTTCTTCTATGAATAATAGTTATTATAATTTTCTCAATTTTGAAGAAACTACTTTCTTACATAAATATGGCTTTACTTCACCTTATTATAATGAACTTGGGATATATAATAGTACTTATCCATATTTAATTTCTTTATTTACTAACTTACCTTCCCTAGAATATCAAACTTTTATTCCAGAATTTAGTAAAGAAGTGTTTTCTATATATCAATCAAATCTTAAAGAGAAGGAAGATTATTGTAATTCGGTTAAAAATTCTGTTTAAAAAAGAATAGGTCTTTCTATTCTTTTATTTCTTTTTTATTACTTTAATATCTGTTTTGTTAAATAGTTTTGCAAGCTCTCCTTTATTTTTTAATTTATTATATTGTGCTTTTTTAATAGGAAGATCAAATTCACCTATATATTCATAGATTCTTGGATTAAATCCTAATTTAAATTCATTTAATCCATTATAAGGATTTTCCTTTGTGAAATCTCCAGTAATGCCATTTAAATCTGCATAGTCAAAATTTTCTTTGTAATAAGATAATATTTCATGGTGTAAAAAATAATTTGCATCAAATTGTTTCATTTTTTTATTATAACCACTTATCAGTATGTGGATACGTTTTTTGTGTTTCATTACAAGTGCTCCAGCAATATAAATTTTATCTTTTTGTTTATTTAATTCAGTTGCTTTTTCTACATCTTGCTTATAACAAAGAAGTTTTCTATCGGAGTCCATTTTTTTGTTAATGTTTTTTTTCGTATTTTCTTTTTCTAATACACTATTAAAATAATTATTTTTTTCTAATTCTTTTTCATATAAATTTCTTGCATTTAGTAAAAATTCTTTGCTATCTATACTAACTAAAAATAAATCTATTAAATTATCTTTTATAAAAGCATTATAATAATCTTTATAATAAAAATCGTTAATTTTTCTTTTTTTCTTAATAAAATTTTGTAAAATATCTATTCCAGATTTTTCAGATAATTCTATATGCAAGCCTTTTGCTTTAGCACGATTGATTTTATTTCTTGTATTTTTAGAAATAGATTTTAAACTATAATTTTTTAATGAAATAATTGCACTAAATCTTGGAAGTTGTGATTCAAAATATAAGTTTTCTTTTAATCTTTGGTAATCATTTTTTAATAATATTTCTAAAATATCATAATTCCAATTGTATGTTTTTATTCCATTTGTTGGGTCTATTTCACTTATAGCGATTTCTGGATTTAGTTTTATAAAAACCACATGTTTTTTCTTGTAATATTCTTGTAATGCTTTTGTAAAATCTCTTACTAATTCTTCATTAAAATAGTCTAGGATGAATCCTTTTGGTGCATAACCATATCTTATGTGAAATTTAATGTTTTTAAAGAGAATGAGTGATGCTGCTTTTATTTGATTGTATTCATTTATAAACCCTATCATTTCATAGTCAAATTCATTTTCTCCCATTAAAAGAGCATAGTTTAATGTTTGATAGTGAGTACTTAATGGACTTTGTTTTACGAATTCTTGGAATTCTTCTAAGGTTAATTCTTTTATTGTCATGAGTATCCCCCTCTTTTTAATAGGATGTATTATATCATAAATTTGAAAAAATGCAAATTTTCTGTTATAATCTTTTTAAGGAAGTGATTCTATGTATAATGAAGAGAAGAAGAAAAAAAAGAAAAATAAACAAGAAACGATATTTCATCATTTCTTTCATAAAAGAACTAAGCGACTTTTAACGAATTTAGATCGTTTGTTTTATAAGATTATGTGGTATCAAATTGCAGCATGTATCTCTATTATTATTATTGGCATTTTGCTTTTATTTTTTCCAGAGTTAAGTGATAAAGTAATTGGTGTTTTGTTTGGATTAAATATTTTATTTTTTGGTGGAGTGAATATATATGCTTATTTAAAAAGAAAAGATATTCCAATGTTTCAATTTCATTTATTTTATGGAATTATAGGAATACTACTTGGTATTTTTACGATTCTTAATCCATTTTTCTTTACACAAATGATTACAATTTTTATTGGAATTTGGATATTATATATGGCGATTACTAAGATTGATTTTTCTTTTCGTTTAAAGAAATTAGGCGAGAAAGCTTGGTTATTGCTTTTAGTAAGTGCTTGTTTAGAAATATTTATGAGTATTCTTATTTTTATCAATCCTTTTAGTGGATTAGCTATAACTAGACTTGCAGGAGCTTATTTTATTCTTTGTGGAATTGTAAATTGTAATGATGCGATTTTAACAAAAAATAGAGCTTTTGATTTTTTAGAAAATTTATAATATTCTTGACAGGGGGGGGGGTATATTGTGATAAAATCATCATAGGAAGCTATGGTGTTTTTATATGAAGTTAAAAAGATTTAAAGAGAAAAATAGAAAAAAAGAAAGTATGATACTATTTACAATCTTGTGTATCTTACTAATAGGAGGAGTGTTTTTCTATTCTTCCTTTGCCTTATTTGAAGTAAAAGAAAACTTTAATATAATAAAAGGAAATGTCGAAAGTCCAGGAGATTTATATTTTGCTTATTATGTAGATGATGTAGTAACAACGGAAATGCCAAATAAGAATAGTGGGTATACTCTATCAAGTAAATCAAGTTGTACTAATGGAGTCACGATTTCTTTTGATGACGAGAATTGGACAGCTTATGTAAATTACTCTAATTATAAACAAGAAACAAGTTCTAGAACTAAATGTACTTTATATTTTGAAGAGAAAACATTTTCTAATTCTTTAATAGCCTGTAGTCAAAGTGGAAAAAGTATATCTACTTGTTTAAACGAAAATGCTAATTTGAACGAAAAAGAATTAGCATATGATGAAACTATAGATAATAATCTAAGATTTATTAGTTCTAATCCAAGTAATTATGTAACTTTTGGTGATGTTTATGAAACTGATATTTATGATATATACAATAGTGAAGAAAAGTGGTATTTTGGCCTTAATTTAACATCAATGGAAGAGTGTGAAACCTTTAAAATAGATAATAATATATTAGAAGAAACGACTTGTCAAAAAACACATTCTCGAGGTGATAAAATTTTATGGCGAATGATAGGTAGTATGGAAAATATAGAAACTTCTAGTGGAGAAAAAGGAGCGAGAATAAAACTAATAAGAAATGATTCTATAGGGCCATGGAGTTGGGATTCCTCAGAATCAAGTATCAATCGTGGGCTTGGTGTCAATGAATGGTCAGAATCAGATATGAAAACCATATTAAATGAATATTACTATAATGGCTTATCGAATCAAACTTGCCCTGTGAGCTATAGTAATACATCTCTTCCATGTGATTTTAGTAAGATTAAGTTTCCTGAAAATGCCAAAAGCATGATAGAAGAAGTGGTCTGGAATACAGGAAGTAATGAAGTAGAAATAAGTTTTGAGAAGATAAAAACCTCAAAATTTTATGAATATGAAAGAAGTAATAATACAGGAAAAAACTGTTCAAGTGTAAAATATTGTAATGACGATATAGAAAGAACAATAAAATGGACAGGGAAAATAGGATTATCGTATCCAAGTGATTATGGTTATGCAACAAGTGGAGGAAGTAAAATAAATAGAGAAACTTGTTTAAATACAAATCTTTATGATTGGTATGAAGATATGTTTGATTCAAGTACCATAAGAGGAATAAGTGATTGTTATCAAAATGATTGGTTTTATAATAATGGAATACCTCAATATTTTATGACTCCATATGCAGAATCTAATAATAATTCTTTAGTTTTTTTAGCATATTATGGTAAAGTGTTTATAAAAGACGCGAGTGACTCTTTATCTTATGATAATGCCTTTTGGTCTCGGCCAACTATATACTTAAAAAATGAAGTAAAAATTATAGAAGGTATTGGAACTTCTGATAACCCTTATGTTCTTAAATAAGATTCATTTAAAAGATGAATTTTTTTGATAGAAATAAGTAAAAGTAAAATTTGCAAAAATGGATAAAATAACATATAATAAAACAACGAGGTGTAATTATGAAAATTGATTCTGTAGAGCTTACTCATATTGCAGTAAGACAAAGTCAGTATCCTGAACCTTTTTCTCCTGAGTTTTTACTTGTTGGTCGTAGTAATGTAGGGAAATCTAGTTTTATCAATGCTATTATTGGAAGGAAAAACTATGCGAGAACTTCTAGTAAACCTGGAAAGACTCAAACACTTAACTTTTATCATATCAATCAATCTTTTTATTTAGTGGACGTGCCTGGTTATGGGTATTCTAAATTATCAAAAGATAGTGATCGTAAAATTGGGATGATGATTGAAGAGTATTTGAAAAGTAGAACAAATCTTCATCATGTTTTTATGCTTATTGATTATCGTCATAAACCTACTGAAGATGATATTTTAATGTATGATTTTTTGAAATATTATAATATTCCTATTACTATCGTGGCTACTAAATATGATAAAGTAGGTGCATCTATGCGAGCAAAGCAAGATAAACTTATTAAAGATACTTTAAAATTAACTACTCTATTTGTACATTTTTCTTCTACAACAAAAAAAGGAAGAGAAGAAATATATAAAATTATGGGAGATTCTTTAAACATTTCTTGATATTTTTTAGGTTTTGTGATAAATTAAATGGGAATTGGAGGAATAAACTTATGTTAGAAACTATACTTTTAATTGTCTCTGTTTTACTTATTGTTATGATTCTTTTACAAAGTAATAAAGCAAGTGATGCTGGGCAAATTATTACTGGTGGAAATGATCGTTTATTTGGTCAAGTTAAAGAAAGAGGAATGGAGTTATTTGTAACTCGTTTAACTGCTTTTTTAGGTCTTGTTTTCTTTGGAATTTCTTTAGCTTTATTTTTAATGTAGAGGTTTTATGGAACAGGTTTTTGAAAAACCAGGTGTTACTGCCTATAATATTCCCACTTATTTTGATGGAACAATTCTTTTTTTAGATGTTCATGGTGGGCATGATACTTATTGTAAGTTTCATGGTGGAGATCAATTATTTATTTGTAAAAATGGGGAAGGAACCTTTGAAATAGAAGATAATATAATACCTATTAAAGAAAATATGCATATTATAGTTCCTAAAGGAGCTACTTACACTTATACTGGACATTTTCAAATGTATCAAGTTCAAATTCCTTCTCCTGATTTGTCTTTATTTGAAGATATTAAAATCAATGAAAAAAGCGAACGTACTATTACTAAGTAGTGCGTTTTTATTTATATTTGTCTTCTTTTGTCAATTTTGATGATGGTTTATTGTTTGAAATTTTAATATAGGGTATAATACTATTAAAGGTGGTGTTCTTTATGAAAGAAGAAATCTTAAAAGTTTTAGAACCTATTCATGAAGCTCAAGATATTTTTTCTATCAATGATTTACTTGGTCTTAAAAGTGCTGATGAACTACGAGAACTAGAAGAGTGTCTAGAAGAATTAGTAAAAGAGTATGTTTTGTTTCGTACTAAAAAAGATAAATATCTTTTGCTTAAAAATTGTCCTAGTTTAAAGATTGGTAAGTATCAAGCCAATAAAAAAGGGTTTGGTTTTGTCATTTTGAAACAAGAAGATGATTTGTATATTTCTAGTGATTTTACGAATGGTGCGATTGAGGATGATATTGTTTTAGCTGAAATTATAAAACGTGGAGTAAAACCAGAAGGAAAAATAATTCGAATTATTAAAAGAGAAATTAGTCAAGTAGTTGCAACAATACTTGAATCAAAAAAAGGACTAGTAGTGAAACTTGATGATGATAAATTAGATTTAATGATTAAGCTTGATAAAGATTCATTAAGACAATGTGTTCCTGGTCATAAAGTTGTTATTAAGTTAGTAAAAGAATTAGGGAAAAAACGTTATCTTGGGAAAGTTACTAAAATTTTAGGTCATAAAGATGATCCTGGGATGGATATTTTAAGTATTGCTTATAAATATCAAATTGAACCTCAATTTGATGAAGAAGTAGAACAAGAACTTTTAAATATTCCAAGTGAGGTAAGTGAAGCTGATTTAGTTGGAAGAAAAGATTTTACAAATTCTCTTATTTTTACTATTGATGGAAGTCATACTAAAGATATTGATGATGCGATTAGTTTTCAAAAAGAAAAAGATTATTATATTTTAGGAGTCCATATCGCAGATGTTTCTCATTATGTAAGGGAAAATACTGCACTTGGTGATGCAGCTTATGAACGTGGGACTTCAAATTATCTTGCTAATACTGTAATACCGATGTTGCCACATCAACTTTCTAATGGAATTTGTTCTTTAAATGAAGGAGTATTACGACTTACTATGTCTTGTGTTATGAAAATTGATTTTTCTGGGCATGTAGTAGATTATGAAATTTGTCCCTCTTATATTCGTAGTTCTAAAAAAATGACTTATGAAGCAGTAAATGATATTTTAATGCGTGATATCGTGGCTTTAGGATATGAAGATTATGTAGATATTTTAAAAGGAATGAATGAACTAGCTCATGTATTACGAAAAGAAAAGATGAGTAGAGGTTATATTGATTTTAATTTAGATGAACCAGAGATTATTCAAGATGAACAAGGGCGTGCGATAGATGTTGTTCGTGTATTAAGAGAAGATGGAGAAAAGCTTATTGAAGATTTTATGATTGCCGCTAATGAAACGGTTGCATCACATATTTATAATATGGATTTACCTTTTATTTACCGAATACATGGTAAGCCTAATACAGAGAAAATTGATGATTTTACGAATTTGCTAAAAGTTTTAGGTTATTCTCTACAAACAAGGGTTATTGATATGAATCCTAAAACAATGCAACACATTTTAGAGGAATTAGATGAAAAGCCTGAGTTTAGTATTTTGTCTTCTATGCTTTTACGAAGTATGAAAAAAGCAGAGTATAGTAAAGAAAATATCGGTCATTTTGGTTTGGCTTCTAAAGCTTATACACATTTTACTAGTCCAATTAGAAGATTTCCAGATTTAACTGTGCATCGTTTATTAAAAAAGTATTTGGTTGAAAAAGATTTTTCTATGTCTACTATTGATTATTTAAATAATAATTTAGTTTTAGTTGCAGAACATTCTAGTGAAAGAGAAGTCGCGGCTCAAAGTGCTGAACGAGATGTTGAAGATATGAAAATGGCAGAATATATGGAAAGCCATATTGGAGAAGTTTATGAAGGTGTCATTGATACAGTTACAAACTTTGGGTTCTTTGTAGAGCTTCCTAATTTGGTGGAAGGTTTAGTGCATGTAAATACATTAAAAGGAGATTATTATACTTATGTTCCAGAGTTGTTGGCTTTAATTGGTAATTCTACTAAAAAAACTTATCGTATTGGAGATAAGGTCGTTGTAAGATGTATTCGTGCTAGTAAAGAAGCTGCTTTAATTGATTTTGAATTGGTGGAGAATAAAGATGGAAGTAAGGAATAAGAAAGCATATTTTGATTATACAATTTTAAAAGAAATTGAAGCTGGAATTCTGCTTTGTGGTACAGAAATTAAAAGTATTCGAAAAGGTTCTGTTGATTTAAAAGATAGTTTTGTAACTATAAAAAATAATGAAGCTTTTCTTTTAAACGTTTATATTGCAAAGTATGATGAAGGAAATCGTTTTAATCATGAAGAAAGACGAACAAGAAAATTGTTGTTACATAAAGAAGAAATAAGAAGACTTAAAGAAGAAAAAGAGCAAGAGGGAATTAGTATTGTTCCTTTAAAGTTGTATTTAAAAAATAATCATGCAAAAGTTTTAATTGCAATTGCCAAAGGAAAAAAATTGTATGATAAAAGGGAATCTATAAAAAAAAGAGACTTAGATAGAGAACAAAGACTTTATTAAGTTTTTTTGGTAGTTAAATCTTAAAAAATAGTATTTAAAAAGAGAACGGAATTTTATTCTTTGTTCTCTTTTTTCTCTTTTAATTCTAAATTATATAGTTTTTGATAAATTTTATTTGATTTTAATAATTCTTCATGAGTACCTTCACCTAATACTTTTCCATTATCAATTAGTATTAAACGATCACTATTGATTATTGTTGATAAGCGGTGGGCAATAATTAGTATTGTATATTCTCCTTGCATGTTTTCTATAGATTCTTGAATTTCTTTTTGGGTTTCATTATCTAATGCACTTGTAGCTTCATCAAATAAAATTATTTCTGTTTTTTGTACTAGTGCTCTTGCAATGGCAAGTCGTTGTCTTTGTCCACCAGATAATGTTACTCCAGATTCTCCTAATAAAGTATTATAACCATCTTTTAATGTAATAATAAAATCGTGTAAACAAGCTTTTTTGCAAGCTTCTATGATTTCTTTTTCTGTTACATCTTCTTTTATAATCGTAAAATTTTCTTTGATACTCATATTAAAAATATAAGGATTTTGACTAATTATTGATAAATTTCCGCGGATTGATTTTTTATCTAGTGAGGTAATTTTCATTCCGTCTAGTAAAATATCTCCTTCATTCGGGTAATATAATCCAGCGATTAAGTTAAAGATAGTTGATTTACCTGAACCACTTTTTCCTACAAAAGAAACGGTTTCATTGGGTTTGATTTTGAAACTTATATTTTTTAAAACAGAGTTATCTTTTTCATATTCAAAAGATACATTTTTAAATTCGATGTTTCCTTCTACTTTTTGTATTTGCTCTGTTCCAAATTTTTCTTTTGGAAATTCTTTGTTATCTATTACATCAAAAATTCTTTTAGCGGCTAAAGTAAAACGAGTTAAGTTTTCTAAAAATCCTTCAATATTATCAGAAATACTTATAATGTGACCACGATAGGAGAAAATTATGATCATCGTGGCAACTTCAAGGTTTCCTTTTACAATAAAATATATACCAGTAGCTGTGATTAAAAAGTCTAATATGTCTCGTACATTTCCATTCCATAAACGAAACGTTGCTCGTGTTCTTATCATTTTGTATGTTGCTTGACCTAAATCAGTTGCAATTTCATTTGCTTTTTTTAAAAAACTTTCTTCTGCGTTTAGTACTTT
Organism: uncultured Mycoplasmatota bacterium; assembly: GCA_947649355.1. Taxonomy (GTDB): domain Bacteria; phylum Bacillota_I; class Bacilli_A; order RF39; family UBA660; genus Ventrenecus. The sequence continues at coordinate 24,150 of CANSRG010000008.1, forward strand.
AATGTCTTTTGCCCCTCTTACTAATTCACTAATGAATCCAGAAGCTTTTTCTTTCTTTTCTCGTTGTATCTTTCTTTTTTCTTGAACTTTTTTCATTGCATATTTTTGAAGAAAGAAAAGGATTAGTAAAAATACTAAGAAAATTAAAAATATTATTTTGTTTAAGAAAAAGATACTTAGAAAAACTCCAATATTTGAAATCGCGAAGGTAACATAATCAATTATCATGACAAAGATATCTGCTAAAGTTTCTGAGTCTGTACCTATTCTTTCAATAAAGACTCCACTTGAATTTTTATTTAGTGTTTCTGTATTGATTTTTAATGTTTCTTTTGCTACTTCTAGTTGTATGTTTTTTTGAACTGCAAAGAAATATTTGTTAGAACAATAGTTATTGAAAAAACGATCTAAATTTCTTAAAAGTTCAATTCCTAAAATTAGTAAAGAAATCCAAAATAATTGTTCAAATGTTTCGTTTGTTAAAGCGAGAATTTGTTTAGCTGCTAAGAGTGGAGCTAAAATACTGATTCCACAATAAACGATGCAACCTAATAAAAAATAAATTAAATATTTTTTATCTTTTCTTGCGAATTTGTAAGTTCTTTTTAAATAAGTCCATGCTCCTTTTAAGCTTTTTTTCTCTTCCATATTTTAATACCTCCTAAATCGCTTTACATTATATCGTAAAATAATAATGATTAAAAGCTTATTTTTTAATTCCTTTTATGTTATAATATTTTTACAAGAAAGGAAGGGGTTTTCTTATGGAAGCATTTACTGATTTTTTAGTTTCTAATTATTTATGGTTTTTGGTTACTTCTATTGTTTTAATTTTTGCTTTAATTGGTTATTTAGTAGATCAAAATGAACAAAAAAAGGGATTGTCTACAATCAATAAAGTTCGACAACCAGATTTAAATATCGAAGATTTGGCAGCGATGGCTCAAAATAAATCTTTAAATAATGCAGTTAGTGATGCGATGAAATCACCAACTGTTGTAATGGAACAAAAAAATATACCTTATCAAATGCCACTTCCAACTACAAATACTATTCAAGATGTAACACAAAATGTAGATGCAAATTCTACAACAATTGGTTTTGATGTTTTGACAAAATAAGTGAATGCTTATTTTTTTTGTATTTTTTTGATAAGAAATTCTCCCAATTAAAATGGATGTTTTTTCTTGTTTGACTTTTGTTAAATAAATCATATAATAGTTTATAAATTGGGAGTTATGTCAATATTTGGTACATAAAAGTGAGGGGGATTTATAGAATTTTCTCACATTTATTTTGTTTTTCATAGGAGAAGAAAACCCTAAACTTGAATGAAGTCGAATAGGATTATAAAACCCCTCAATAAAATCAAAAATAGTTTTATAAGCGTCTTCAAAGTAGTATAATGTTTTAGTAGAAAGCCATTCTTTTTTTTAAGTGGCATGAAAAGATTCTTGAATCGCATTTTGATCACAAGAATGGTTTAGTTCAGTATAACTATATAGAAAATGATTTTCAGCAAGAATTTTTCTATATAATTTTGAACGAAATTGAGAGCCTTTATCAGAATGAATAATGAGACCTGGGAAAGGTTTTCTTTTTTTATAGCATCTCTTAAAGCAATTTCAACATCAACCGTTTTTTGAGTTTTAGCAAGAGTCCAACCAACAATTTTTCTACTGAATAAATCCATAAAGCTGATTAAAAATAATGTACCATCATATTTTGTAGAAATATAAGTAATGTCTGTAGTCCAAACTTGATTGATATGAGTAATATTAAGATTTAAAATTAAATTATGAATCAAAGTACGTTCTTCTGCAGTCATAGAAGATTTACGATAAGGAAATTTTTCCGAATGGATGCTAGCAATATTTAAAAATTTCATTTCTTTACTGACCTTTTTTTGAGAAAGAAAGATACCTTGATGATGAAGTTCAGCAGTGATTCTAGGAGCCCCATAAGTGCCATGAGAATCCCAATAAATCTGGAGAATTTTAATAAGTAAACGAGCTCGTTTATCTAGTTTGTCTTGGGAAGTGTGAACCCAATGATAGAAGCTATTTCTAGATATATTAAGGGCTTTACATTGAGCTTCGATAGAATAATATTTAGAATTTTTTAAAATAGAAAAGTAGATTATGGTTTTTCTTTGATGTAAAACCCTAAAGTTTTTTTTAAGATATCATTGGTAGTTTCTAATTCGGAAATACGTTTTTTTAAAGAGCGAATTTGTTCTTCAGGAGAAATATAATCTGAATCAAAAACTTTGTTGTTCTTGTTGTAAGCGGTAATCCATTTTTCAAAAGTTTTTAAAGGAATGTTAAGTTTTTTAGCAGTATCCATAGTAGATTCATGACCTAAAATAACTAATTCGGTGGCCATTTTTTGAAATCCGGAGAATAGTAAGAATTAGCCATATTGTCACCTCCTTTCTGTGATTAAAAATAAAATTATTCCAATTTCCTTCTTGACAACAGGAACCCAAAAGAAACTCTGATAAGAAATGTGCTTAGCAACAAAAGATATGTTGCTAAGTCGAAAGCATAAGAAGTTTCTTTTGCCTATTGATCAAGAAGTTTTCTCGGCATAAAGTTATTTTCTAAAGTAAGTGTACAACTAAAAGCGAAGGTAAAGAAAATAAATAGATATCTTTACACAAAATTTACGTTCCCCCTCAAAAAGTTGTACCAAAAATATACTAACATCCCATTATCAAGTGATAATGGGGGGGGGGTTGTGATATATTAAGATTAGTGATATAGTTTTGGAAGTAACAGAAATATAAAATTTAACAAAATCATCCATGAATTTTGGTATGTATGATATATATTTAAAAATAATCATTTGCAAACTGATACACAAAGTGGTACACAAACTGATACACAAAGTGGTATACAAAGTGATACACAAAGTAATAGATTTCATACAATACAGAAAAAAATATTAGAATATTGTATTGAACCGAGAACATCAAAAGAAATCCGAGATTATATAGGAATAAGTTCGAAAAGTTATGTTGCAACTAATATATTGAAACCAATGATTGATAGTAAAAAATTAGAATATACAAATAAAAATAGTACCAATGCTCGAAATCAAAAATATGTTACATACAAAAGATAATTAAGTATATATATAAGTTTAAATTTTTGTTCTCCTGTGTTTCTAAAATTTTTTATAGATTATATTTTAAAAATTTGCTATAATGGACAAGACAAAGAATAAAGGATGTGAAAATATGTCATTAGCTTCAATTTGGTCATTGTTTACAAAAGTATTAGATATTTGTATCGTTTGGTTTTTGTTTTATTTTATTTTAAAAAATATTCGAAATAATGTAAAAATGATTTTAATTGTAAAAGGGGTTTTATTGGTTTTAGCTATTGAAATTTTAAGTAAAATTTTAAATTTGTATACAGTAGGTTTGTTGTTAGAATATGTTGTAGAGTGGGGACCACTTGCTATTATTGTTATTTTTCAGCCTGAAATTCGTACAATGCTTGAAAGTATTGGAAGAACACAGCTTTTAGGTCGTCATAAAGTTTTAACTGGTGATGAACGTGAAAAAATGGTTGTTGAAATTATGAAGGCAGTAGAATTTTTGAAAAAAAATCGAATTGGAGCTTTAATGGTTATTGAAAGAGATGTTTCTTTACAAGAATATATTGGACGAGCTACAAAAATTTATGCGGATATTTCTAATGAACTTTTAAGTAGTTTATTTTATCCAAATAGTCCATTACATGATGGTGGTGTGATTTTACAAGGAGACCGCATTACTTGTGCTGGTAGTGTATTTCGTACTAGTATGAATCCTACTATTAGTAAAAAACTTGGTACAAGACATCGTGCTGCTTTAGGTATTGCAGAAGAAAGTGATGCGCTTGCTCTTGTTGTTTCCGAAGAAACTGGTAGAATCAGTATTGCTTGTGATGGGGAGCTTCATTATAATCTTTCTTTGGATGATTTTCGAATGATGCTTATTGATGAGTTAAAACCTAAAACAGAAGTATTTTATGATTCTGATATAAAAGATGAAGAAGGTGAAAGTGAAAATGAATAAGTTAATTTCTCTTTTAAAAAAATTATATCTTTTCTTTGATGAAAAATTTATTACTCCGATTAGTCGTGCTATTTATTTTCTTTTTGAAAAATTAAAGAATAATCCTCTTCATATAGAAAAGTTTTTGAATAGACCTATGGTTCTTGTTTATATTTCTTTGTTTCTTTCTATCGCGGTTTTCTTTTTGGTAGATTCTCAAGTTATTACACTTGTAGAAACGGAAGCTGAAATTTTGGCAAATGAACCTGTTACGGTGTTATATAATAAAGAGAGCTATGTTGTAGAAGGTCTTGTAGAACATGCAGATATTATTTTGACTGGTCGTAAAAGTGCTCTTTATTTAGCAAAGCAATTAGGAGAACATGAAGTGGTTCTTGATTTATCTGATTATGAACCAAGCGATACTCCGAGAAAAGTGTATTTAAGTTATAATCAAACTGTAGATAATATTGATTATAAATTAGATCCTGCCTATGTTACTGTAGTAATCAAAAAGAAAGAAAGTGAGCAACGAAGTATTTCATATGAACTATTAAATGAGAATAAATTAAATGAAAAGTTTTCTGTTTCTAATGTTTCTATGGATCAAACTACAGTCATTGTAAAAGGGTCTCGTGATGCGATTGATAAAATTGCTACTGTAAAAGCATTGATTGATTTGAGTAATCCTAAATTCACAGAAGCTATTACATATGAAGTTGATAATATTCCGCTTGTTGCTTATGATAAAGATGGACGTGTTTTAGAAAACTTAGAGATTGTTCCACATACTATTAGTGCTAGTATTTCCTTTAGTACTTATAAATCTACTGTTCCGTTAGTAATATCTACTACTGGTGATTTAGTGGCTGGAAAATCTATTTCTTCTATTACTATAAATGGTAAAACAAATTATACTGTAGATATTTATGGTGATAAAGAAGAGATTGATAAAATTAAGAGTGTTCCAGTTATCATTGATGTCAATGGAAAAGGTTCTAGTGGTGCTTTAACGTTCCCTGTGAGTATTAAAAAGCCTACTGGTGTTCGTTCTATTAGTGAAATGGATGTTAAAGTAGTGGTAACATTTGGAGATGAAAAGCAAAAAACTTTAAATATTACTAATATTCGAGCTAATAATTTGGCTAGTGGTCTTACTGTAAATCGAACTAGTGATGAAGCTATTTCTGTTCAAGTAAAAGGGGTACAGTCTGTAATTGATACTATTAGTGAAGAAAATATTTCTGCTTATATTGATCTTACAAATTATACGGCTGGTACTCATGATGTGGATGTTAAAATTGAAAGTATTGATCCACGTGTTCAATTTGTTGTTACAAGTAAAGTGAATGTAGTAATATCAAATTCATAGAAGTAGAAGTTAATCTGCTTCTTTTTTCTTTAGAAAGGATAATTTAAATGTTAAAAGATTTTGAAATTGCAAAAAAAAATAAAATGAAACCTATTGTAGAAGTTGCTTCTAATGCTCATATACCTCCTAAATGTTTACAGTTATATGGGAATTATAAAGCGAAAGTAAATATTGATATGAATTCTAATTCTTCAAAATTAGTTTTAGTAACTAGTATAAATCCTACTCCTTATGGGGAAGGTAAAACAACTGTAGCGATTGGACTTCATGATGCTTTTTCTAAAAAAGGAATTTCTTCTATGCTTACTTTAAGAGAGCCTTCTTTAGGACCTGTATTTGGTGTTAAAGGTGGAGCTTGTGGTGGTGGGTATGCTCAAGTAGTTCCAATGGAAGATATCAATTTACATTTTAATGGAGATTTCCATGCAATTACTACTGCGAATAACTTAATTTCTGCTGCGATTGATAATTCTATTTATCAAGGGAATCCTCTTTCTTTAAATCCAGAAGAAATTTATTTTACAAGAGCGATGGATATGAATGATCGTGTTTTAAGAGAAATTACAATTGGAAAAGGGCCTAAAGTAAACGGAGTGGAAAGAACAGAACATTTTACTATTACTGCGGCTTGTGAGATTATGAGTACTCTTTGTATGGCTGTTGATATAAAAGATTTGCGAACACGAATTGATAAAATTATTGTTGGAAAAACTTATGATGGAAATTTTGTGTATGTTCGTGATTTAAATATTACTGGTTCTGTTCTTGCTTTACTTAAAGATGCTATCCATCCAAATCTTGTTCAAACTTTAGAGGGAAATTTAGTTTTTGTTCATGGAGGACCTTTTGCTAATATCGCTCCTGGTTGTAATTCTATTCGGGCTTTAAAAATGGCTAGTTCTATATCTTCTTATGTCATTACAGAAGCAGGGTTTGGTTTTGATTTAGGAGGATTTAAATTTTTAGACATTGTGGCTCGTAACTACTCTTTAACCGTTTCTTCTATTGTTTTAGTTGTTACTCTAAAAGCAATTAAACATCATGCAAATAACAATACCTTATCTTCTTTAGAACAATTAAAACTTGGTTTTTCTAATGTTCGAGCTCATTTAGACAATTTAGTAATGTTACAAATTCCTTTTGTTGTAACACTTAATCAATATGAAAGTGATACAGAAGAAGAAATCTCTTTATTAGAGGAATTACTTCAAGAGTACCATACTAAACTTGTTTTAAATTCTGTCTTTTTAAATGGTGGAGAGGGTGCATTAGAGCTTTGTGATGCTGTAATGGCTTGTCAAAATGAAGAAATGCATTATTTATATGAAAATAATTGTTCTTTAAAAGAGAAAATTTTAATTGTTTGTAAAAAATTACTACATGCGAAAGATGTGTTATATACTGAAAAAGTTTTAGAAAAAATAGCTGATGCAGATCATTTTTTTCCTAATTTACCTATTTGTATTGCTAAAACTCAATATTCTTTAAGTGATGATAAAAAGCTGCTTGGCTATCCTAAAGATTTTTCTGTAACTGTAAAAGATATTCGTGTATACCATGGAGCTGGTTTTATTACTGTTTATTTAGGAGATATTTTGACTATGCCAGGATTACCAAAAGAGCCTGCCGCGTGTTTGATTGATGTTGTGGATGGGGAAATTACTAATATATTTTAAAAGGGACCTTTAAAGATCCCTTTTATTCAAATGGATGTGAGTCTATATGGTGAAATAATACACCAATATTTACTAATCCACATATACCAATTAAAGTATATATAATTTTTACAATCATAGAACCTGCTTCAAAAATGGCAGTTACTAAGTTGAAATCAAATAATCCAACTAGACCCCAGTTGACAGCTCCGAGGATTGTAAAAACTAAACAAATCTTATAGATAATTTCCATTTTTCCCATCCTTTCATTGTTATTATGGATGTATTAGAAAGAAAATATACATTTTTTAAATTATTTTTTGTTTCTAATGTTTTTTTAAAATATGGTTTTTTAAAATAAATTTTTTTATTCATATTTCTTTTTTTCTAAAATATAGTGTAATAGAAAAGGAATGTGGTGAAAATGAAAAAAGTTTTAGCAGTACTGTTTTGTTTCTTATTTTGTGTTACTGGTTGTGGTAAAAAGGGTACAGAAAATGTGGTAAAAGATTTTACGGCAAAAGTTAATGATACAAAAAGTTATACATTGAAAGGGAACATGGAAATATATTCAGATGAAGAAACCTTTACATATAGTTTAGAAGTAGATTTTTTGAAAGATTCTTTTTATAAAGTAAAAATGGTTAATCAAACGAATAATCATGAACAAATTATTTTAAGAAATAGTGATGCGGTTTATGTTATTACACCTTCTTTAAATAAAAGTTTTAAATTTCAAAGTGAATGGCCAGATAATTCCAGCCAAGCCTATTTATTAAAAGCTATTGTGAATGATATTACTCGTGATACTTCTTGCGTAGTTGAAGAAGTTGATGGAAATTATGTCATAAAATCCTCTGTTCATTATCCGAATAATCCTGAGTTAAAATATCAAAAAGTTACTTTGGATAAAGAGAATAATATTAAAAAAACGGAAATTTTTGATGAAAAAGATAAATTAAAAATGAAAGTTACTTTCTCAACTATTGATTATAAAGCTAGTTTAAAAGAAGAGGATTTTAAATTGGAAGATTATGTAAAAGAAACAAAAACAGAAACAAATAATCAAACAGAAAAAGAAGATAAAAAAGAGGAGTGTTCTGATGAAGCGACTTGCAAAGATGATACAAATTGTGAAAAAGATAATTGTACAAAAAAGACAGGGTCTTTAGAAAATATATTATATCCTTTATATATTCCTAGTAATACTTATCTTTCTAAGAGCGATAAAGTTAGTACAGATGTTGGGGAACGTGTAATATTAACATTTGGTGGCGATAAAAACTTTGTTCTTGTCGAAGAGAAAGCTAGTGTTAGCGATGAATTTGAAGTTATTCCTGTTTATGGAGATCCACTTATCGTAAATGATACTATTGGTGCATTAGGTGCAAATTCCTTATCTTGGACAAAAAATAATATTAGTTATTATTTAGCTGGTAATGATTTAACTACGAAAGAACTTTTATCGATTGGTGAAAGTATTGGCTATAATAATCAAACTGTTTCGAAAGAGAAATAATGTTTCTCTTTTTTCGTCTTCTTTTTAGAATTATAATTCGTTGCAATTTATCTTTGTTTTTTGTATAATACGTTTAGGTGATGGAAATGAAGAAGGAAAAATTAGTTTATAAAACAGAAGAACAAACAGAAATTTTTAAATTTTTTATGATTTTATTTGTTGTAGTTGGTTTAATAGTAGCTGTTTTCTTTTTTAGTAAGTTTTTTATTAAAGAAGAAGTGAAAGACTATCAATATACAGCGGGTTCTATAAGCACTGATAAAGCAATTGTTGGGACTATATTTAATCAACCTGAAAAAACTTATTATGTTTTAGCTTATGATAGTACAGGAGTTCATTCTAAAAGTTATTTGACTTATTCTGGATATTATAAGAATTCTCAAGAAAATGCTCTTATGGTTTATACTTTAGATTTAAATAATGGGATGAATAAAGAATATTATGTAAAAGAAAATAGTAATCCAAAAGCTACTTCTATTAAAGATTTGAAAATGTTAGATGGGACTCTTCTTAAAATTCAAAATGGTAAGATTGTAAAATATTTAGAAGGTCTTGATGCAGTTAAAAACGAACTTAAAGTTACAAAGGAGAAGAAATAGTCTTCTTTTTTTTTTGTGTTTATGTTACTATTATTTATAGTAAGGTGAATATATGAAAGATTTGAATAAAGGATTTTCTTTAAGATGGGTTTCCATTATTATTGTAATTACTGCTGTTGTTACTAGTCTTACAACAGGTGTTATTATTTATAATAATAGTAAAATTGTTCTTGGTACAACTAGCATTCGTGACGATGATGCTTTGCGTGAATTTCTAAAAGTTTATAATAGTTTGGATGAAAGTTATTATGAAGATATCAATAAAACTGAAATGATTGATGAAGCTATTGCGGCGATGCTTAAGTATTTGGGAGAAGATTACTCCACTTATTTGGATAAAGATGAAACAAATGATTTATCAAATCGGTTAAGTGGTAAATTTAAAGGAATAGGGATTTCTATTTCTAATAATCGAGAAATTGTTAAAGTGTATGAAAATACACCCGCTTTTTCTGCTGGTTTACAGCCTGGAGATATTATTTTAAGTGTCAATAATAAAACTACAGAAGGATTAAATCAAGTGGAATTATCTAATTTAATTGATAAAATCAATGAGAATACGATTTTAGTTCGTCGTGGAGAAGAAGAAATTATTTTTTATGTTACTGCTGATGTGATTAACCGTCCTTTAACGACTCAAATTATTGATAAAGAAACTCAAAAAATAGGTTATATTTTTATTTCTGCTTTTACAGATATAGTTGGGGAGGAATTTCAAAAAGCCTTGGTAGATTTAGAAAGTCAAGGAATGAGTCGTTTGATTATTGATATGCGGGGAAATTCAGGAGGGTATTTAAAAGGCGCTACTGATATTGCAAGTCTTTTTATTGAAAAAGGAAAAAAGTTATATAGTTTAGAAACAAAAGAAAAAACAGAACATTTTTATGATGAGACGGATGAAAAAAGAGATTATCCTTTGATTATTTTAATGGATGAAAATACTGCTAGTGCAAGTGAGGTTTTATCTGCTGCTTTAAAAGATAGTTATGAGAATGTGTTGTTTGTAGGAAAAATTTCTTATGGGAAAGGAAAGGTTCAGCAAACTAAAACTTTAGAAGATGGTAGTATGGTTAAATACACGACTGCTAAGTGGTTAAGACCTAATGGCGAATGTATTGATGGGTTTGGTCTTTCTCCAGATTATGAAGTTGATTTAATGCAAAATGAAGAAGGAACTTGGGTAGATACTCAGTTAGAAAAAGCAATTGAACTATTTAGTTAGTTCTTTTTCTTTATAAATTGTTTAAAATCTTGTATAATGTTAAAGAGAAAGCGAAGTTATTATATGAATCATATTAAAATTGGAGATAAATTGAAAATTGAATGTTTTAAACATAATGGGTATTTAGATAGGACAAGCGATGAAGCAACTGTAGTTTATTTTGATTCTAACGTGTTAGTTGTTGCAAATGATCACACTAGACTTACAGAACATAATGGTACTAGTCATTGTACAAAAGAACCAGCTATTTTGTTTTTTTATAAGAAAAAATGGTTTAATATTATTGGGCAATTAAAAAAAAGTGGATTATTTTACTATTGCAATATTGCTACTCCTTATATTATTGATGGAAAGAGTATCAAATATATTGATTATGATTTGGATTTAAGAGTATATCCAGATGGTGGTTTTAAAGTTTTGGATCGTAATGAATATCGTTATCATAAAAAAATTATGAAATATGGACCTCTTCTTGATTCTATTATTCAAAATTCTTTGTCAGAACTTATAGAAATGAAAAGAAAAGATGAAGGTCCCTTTCAAAAAAATGTTGTAGAGAAGTATTATGAAGTTTTTCAAAACTTAAAATCTAAATAATTTCTTAATTAAATATGTGTTTTTCTTATCAAAAATTATCTGTTAAATTCCTTTATTTATAGGAGTTTTTTATTTTTTTTAAAAAAATGCATTTTTTGCTTGCATTCGCATAAACTTTGTTGTAGAATGAATATCATGTTGTTGAAAGAAACAACTGAAACAGCTTAAATTATTGAATTTTTTTCAAAAAATAAAAAAAATGAAAAAAATTGTAATTTATGCTTGCATTTACACTTTAGATGGTGTAGAATGTAAATCGTGTTGTGAAAAACAACACTTGAGATTATCGAATCTTGAAACATTTTTCGAAAAATTTATTGTCAAAAATAAATGTAAAAGAAAAATGAAAAAAATGTCAAAAAAGTGTTGACAAAGAAAAAAAGATTTGATAAACTCATATTGCACTTGAGAAAAGTGCAAAAGAAAACGATCTTTGAAAACTAAGTAAAAAAGTCAATTTGAGTAGCTTCGATTAAACTTAAAATTTAGATTTTATAAATCTTTTTATTGAGAGTTTGATCCTGGCTCAGGATGAACGCTGGCGGCATG
>CANSRG010000009.1 GCA_947649355.1 uncultured Mycoplasmatota bacterium
CACCTTTGTGACCTGGGTAACCATTAAATTTACATGTGATTCTTTTACTAGATTCTTTTATTACTCTATCCATAATTATCTATCCTCCTTAATTTTTACAATTATTTCATAATCATTCTCATAAAAAAGAAAATCCTTATAAGGAAGTGTATCTCCACTAGAAAATTCAAATACTATTTCATTTTGATTAAAAATAACATCATTGATTGACACTTCTTTTGATTCTTCTTTAGTTGTTTTATCTTTAATTTTAATTGTTACCATTTTTATCACTTTCCTTTTCTAAATTTTTACTAATATTTTTTTGATAAACTGTTCCAAAATAAAATGACATAATTATTAAGAATATGTCATAATATTTATCTCCAGTAATTAATCCACTTCTAGTGAAAGCAACAAACCCTATTGTCATAATTACTGTAGCAAATGATTTTACATCATTCCATGCTTGTTTCATTAAATTTTACCTTCTTTCTTTAACTTTTCGACTTTATGATCTATATAAGAATTTCCTCCTAAAAAATGATATCTTTGATAGGTTTCATAAAACCGCTCCCATTCCGTCTCGTCAATTATATTGCCTTGCTCTACATCAGATAAAAACCTTACTAAAAAATTTTTATTCGTATTTAATTCTAAATTATCAATTTTTTTATTCATTGGTTCTAAAATATTTTTTATTTTTTTGTTTAATTTAAAGCTTAGTGCTTCTACAGAACCTATCATTCCTAGAAAAAAAGCTAATGCAGTGGCAATTTGACCTAATGTTATATTTTCCATTTTTCTACCTCTTCTTCTTCATATATTTCTTTTGCTTTTTCTAACGTCATACTTTTTGGAATATACCCTTTTTCAAAAAAATAAGGCATATGCTCTCGCATTTGATTTCCAAACTCGTCTTCATATGCTTCTTTGTAAACATCATCTTTTGCTTTTAAAAAATAGCCCTTTTCGGCTACCAAAACTTTTAAATTATTCTCTTCTATTATTTTCATCTAAACCACCGTAAATCCTTTCGATGTCGCGTTTGCGATTGCTTCTTGACTCGCTTTAGACATATTTGAACCGAGTGTTATTGTTTTAGATTCTGAAATTTGTTGTACATTCATTAAAATATAATTTATTGAATCTGCTGATAAATTTGGTGCAGTATTCATCAAAAGATTAGCTTTTAGATTTTTTAAACGTATTTCTTTTAAAGAACTACAATATCCATACATGTCAGCTGTAGAAGTAACATTTGTGACATCTAAAACCCCTTTTATTTCTTCTAAAGCATTAGATTCAAGAAACATATTCGCTAAACTTGTAGTACTAGAAAAATCAAAATTGCTTAAGTCTATTGTTTTTAAACTTGAGCAAAATGCAAACATATAACTCATATTGGTTACATTTGCAGTATCTAGATTACTAATAGTTAAATCAGTTAAACTTCTACATCCTTGAAACATCGAGTTCATCATTGTAACTAATGAAGTTTTAAATGTACTTAAATTTAAGTTTTTAAAAGTACTATTATAAAACATCGCACTCATTATTGTTGCATTTGAAGTATCAAATTCACTTAAGTCAATATCTTCAATATTTCTCATTTCTGCAAAACAATAGCTAAAATCTTTGACATCAGATGCATCAATCAATTTCGTATTTATTTCTGCTACAGTAGCTCCTCGAAAAGAAAGTGCCATCAGTTTTATTTTATCATGTAAATATTGAATATCTTTTTCGATTACTACCAGTTCTTTTTCTTCTTCTATTTCTATCATTTTACACCTCTATCTTCTTGCGAGGTTATCTTTTCTGTTACTTCTAATGAGCCATAAACTAACGTATCTCTATTATTGCCTCGTTTGATGTCCACATCGAAGTGATAAGTTGTATAATCTAAATTTTCTGTATCTGTTGATTCGATGACAAAACGATAATAAAAATCAGTTTCATTAAATTTTATAGTATTATTATCTAAACGTTTTTGAAATAATATTTTTTTTGAATATTCAGATTTTTTAAATGTGATATACATTTCATCTACTTTTTCTTTTATTATTTCGTTTTTTTCTGTTCTTGATTGTATTTTAAGAGATAATGTTCTCCCTCGGGGAATTTTGATGTGAACCTCCACTGGTTTTATTACAATTTCTTTCATAAAGTCGCTCCTTTCTAATCAATCATAAAAGTCATATCTAAGTTGTACCACGATGCATTATAGTTTCCATCGCTCGTCCATTCAAGGATTATTTGTCCACTCGGTTCAATCCGATATCTACAATATCTTACACCGCTAAGTGGTTGTATAACATCAAGTCTTGTTGAAGGTCTAAAATTTTCAGGCAAAGTTGCGATTAACGTATCGCCTTTTGCAATTCCTTGTACATCTCCTCTTAATTGAACTACTTTTCCAATTTTTCTATATTGAGCTTTTTTCTTAATATTTCCAACAGAAATAGCTGTTTCTAAAGATAAATTTATCCAATTACTGTCTTCAAAAATTTCATATTTTCTCCAAGCACTCCAAGAAGTTGATTTTGTTCTAACATATGTTTCAAAATCGTTCGTATTAGGAGTTCCAGCGCGATACCAAATTTGTTTTATAAAAATTTCAGAAGCTTTCATCACTTGCAACCATCCATTACTTCCAGCCGGGATATTTAAAGGTTTTTGATTTGCATCAAAAAAGAAGATACCTGTTTCAGTATAATCATTTAAATCTGTATTTGCTTGTGAAACGATTTTACAATCTAAATTCTCAATAATTTCATCTATTTTTCCACATATATCTTGAAATAATTGTTTGTTTACTGGAGATTGCTCGTAACCTGTTTCGCCTTTATTTTTTATGTTTTTATTTAGTTTTGCTATCGACATTTTCTACCTCCAATTCTTTCAACTGCTCTTCGTAACTTTGCTTTTCAGATTCATACAATTGAGCATTTAACTGCCTTAATTGATTTAAAAAGTCTTCTAATATTGGAATTGAATTATAAGAGGCTAGTCTTGATTCATTTATATCTTTAGCTAGCTTCTCTCTTAATTCCTCAATTTTTAAAATTGTTGGTTTTTCTATTTTTTTCTTTTCTTCATTTTTTTCTTTCATGATAACCTACTTTCTACTTTTAATTCTTCTATTTCTTTTTGAAGTTCTACAACTGCACCTAAAAGAAATTTTGATATTTGTTCATGTGCAAGTTGTTTAAACTTAATTCCATTTCTTTCTGCTTCATAAAATTTCAAATATTTTTTTATGTTAGGAATTTCTTCTAAATAATCAATGATGTAACCATAATCCTCTTTGCCATTTTCAATTTCATTGATGTATTTATAATCATACAATTTAATAGATTTTAGTATTTCTGGAATATCACTTGTATTTTTTTCGGTAACGTACTGCTTTACTGACAAAGTTGAAGGACTACCTCCAGATGTTAAGATTTTATTGTAATCTTCTGTACCCCAAATGTAAGCGCCTCCACCTGGATTAGGTTTCAAAACAACAGAATAATTTAATCTAATATAAGTATCGCTTGTTCCATCTATTTGATTATTAAAAATGCTTAAGTTTCCAAAGTTTCCGCGACTGGCATTGACACTACCACTCCAAATTCCAACTGCTCCAGAAGAAATCGATGAACCTCCAATTAAAATATTACCTGTAGCATCGATTACTAAATTTGTATTTTCTGTGTGTACTGTTGCTATTTGTGAACCTGTATTTCCATTTACGCTTGAATTTCTAAACGATATTCCATTAGACTTATTACTAACATTTAATGCAGAAACGTATGGATGATAAGCAGTACCAGAAAGCATTCTTAAGAATCCTGTTCCATTGTCTACACTAATATTTGCTGAACTAAAAGTTCCTGTAGTCAAATTTGAAGCGTTGATTCCACTTGTTACCAGGCTTCCAGCAATCGACCCTGATGTTGCTGTAATTTTACCCAAAATATCAGCATTTTCAGCATGAAGTTTTCCATCTCCTCTAACGTAAAATGGAAAAGAATAATTACCTTCAGTTCCTGTTCTAACTACCAAGAAATCTTTATTAGAATTTGAAGCATTTCCTATGAATACACGGTAATTACTATAAGTACTCGTAATTGAAGTACTTCCTATATCAAATCCTCCGATTTTACCTGCATTTGCTGTAACTGTTCCAGTAAATGATCCAGATGTTGCTGTAATTTTCCCAGTTAAATCTACGTTTTTTGCAGTTAAAGTTCCATTAGAAGTTACTTTAAAATTATCGGATTGAATAGTTATATTTCTTGATTTTAAGTTAATAGTATTATTTGATATTAAATTCAAAATATCATTTGCATTGATATTAACTTTATTTGCATTGATTTTCACTTGCTCAGCGCTTTGATTTATTGAAGAAATTATTTCACCATTTTTTACACGTGATGCAAATTCTAGTGCGGTCAAAGTTTGATATGCTTCGAAAATTGTTTTATCTACTTTTGTAATTGCGCTTTGTTCAATTTTTGATTCTGTTACTTTAATAGCGGCTTTCATTTCAACTTTTGTAGGATATTGTGCAGAATATAAATTACTAATCATCCCTGTCGCGAATATATATGCATCATCAAAGGATAAAAACTTTATTTGATACTTCCCTCCACTTAATGTAATTGGAATATAATTAAAATATTCTATAAATTCTTGATTTAAAATATACTTACTTCCATCTTCTTTTAATCCAACTCTATGAATTACAAACATTTCTTGATTTTCATAATCTAAAATAAATTCATCATAAATGTCATTATTTAAAGTCCATAAATCACATGGTAATTCAAATTCTATTGTTTCGGTTTCATTCTGAAATAATAATATTCTGGAACGTAAGAAGAGATTATTTGATGGAAATAGATTATTTGAAGGATATAGATAAGCTAAATCTGTTTTTGTAGGATGAATTTTTAATGTAATTAACTCACTTGTTGCGATATCTTCCAAATAAATTGTTCCTATTCCATATTGAGAGGTTGTGATATCAGTAGAAGCACTCACTTGTTGACTAATTTCTCCTAATTTAATTTGAAATTCGGCCATTTTAGAATTTAATGAAGTTATTTCATTTACACTTAATGAAATTTGATCAATTAGTATTTCTAATTCTGCCAGTCGTTTCATTGAATCAGAAAAATCGCTGTTAGAAACATATTCTTCTGAAATCAAAAGAGTTATACTATTATATGTTTGATCAATTAGTGAAAATAGTTTCGAATAAGATTCACTCACAGCGGTATTCTTTGCATAGTTTGATTTAATGTATGTTATTTGTTGCAAAACTTCTGCTATATCTTTTGATTTTTTTAGTGTGACATCACTTAATTTTTTATGAGAATCCCCTATAGTTATTGACGATGAAGTTGGCTTGCAAATATCTAATGTTTTTTTTATAATTCTTAATTTTTTATCTAACTCTAGCAAGTTATTTTTAAACAAATGAGTATTTCCTACCTCTAATTCATCAAAAGAGGAATCAATAATGGATAAGTCTAAAACTCCCAAATTATGTTTTTCAGTTACAATTACTTCATTTTTTATATAATCTTCTGTTTTTAATAATAATTCCTCTGGAGAAGATATATTTTCGAATTCTACTGTTTTAGTTATAACTCCTAATATTGGTAGCAATTCATTATCTATCCATAGCCTCCCATGATTAACGGATGCGATTGTAATTCTTTCTTCTGTTTCTATTTCGTTTCCTGCTTCATCAATTGTTGTAATTTTGCCCCCTAACGGGATAAGACGTGTATATAAATTTGAATAATCGATTTCTTCATCAATAGATTTCATGTTTTTGGATATTTCAATTATAGTACTTTTTTCCTTTCCAAGCTGATTTATATAATCTAAATATAAATGATGATTAGAAGGAGATTCTCTTAAAGATATCTCTCCTCCAAATACTTTTACTAATTTTTCTTCAATAACATCATATGTAGTTTGATAATTTGTTCCTTTATCTACACTATTATCTTTAAAAAGTGTCGGAACCTCTATTCTTCCTCGATATATCTTCTTTTCATCTTCTACTTGATTATTATGATTCTCTAATAAATAATCAATGTATTTTTCTAATCCAGTAGAATTTTCATCTGTGTCCCATTTTCTTTCCTCTGTATAAGGTTGAATAGAATCACGAAGATATGCTAATCTGTCCTCACATATTATTGTTTTAGATATTGCTCCTTTTTCAGACATTTTTGGTTTTGATTTCAGTACTCTTCCATGAAATACTTTTTTTCCATTTTTAATATTTTCTACAATAATTTTTGTTTGGTAAGGAACTATTTGATTAAATCCTGCATTATTGGGTAAAATGGTAAATTGAAAAGAAGAAATACTATTTATTCCTATATTTATACTACCACTAGTTAATTTAGAAACTAATTGGTCTGAACTTTCATTATGTATTACATACTTAGTAGCACCATTTTGTAATATTACTCGGTACATCACAACACCTCATCCACATATGTGAAAGAAATTGTTCCATTTCCTGTAATTTGAAAAATGTTGTTTTGATCTAAGAAAAAATTAACATCTTTAAAACTTCCTTCTCCTATAGCTATAGTTCCATTATCTGTTGAAATTAAAAAATTACCAGTAGTATTTATTGTTGGTATTATTCGATGAGAACTTTCTGTATTTAAGACAATGCTTGTTTCTTCTTCTATTATAAATGATTTTACTGTTTCCGTGTCTGCATATAAATATGGATAAACCGAAAATTCTATTGTTATTTCGCCTTGACCAAAATCTTCATTCCAGGAAGAAGAATTATAACTTCCAACAAAATGATAGCCTTCTATATAATCATCGTAAATCTCTTCATTGATTACGTTTGCGGCCCAGTTTAATATTATTCTTTTTTGCAGTTCCATTTCTTTAGTATCAATTTCTGCAATATCAAAAGTATAGCTTAGAGTTCGATTTTGGTATGTTATTTCTCCATTTAAATTTGAAAAGTCGTATTCTCCATTTTGGTAGGGAACTTTTTCTGTAATTCTATTAGGTTTAGGTATAGAAATATTTCTTTTAGCTAGCATAAAACCTAAATCTTTAAAAGTATGAATATTCTTTATACATATCCCTTTATTCATATCTCTAAGCCCCTTTCTTTTAACGAAACAGTTTCTCCAGATATTTCATCATTTGCTTGAGCAGTTGCAGCTGCAAGTTCTTTTGAATCGATATATAAAGAAGAATCTTTATTTGCAATTCTCTCTAAATATTCATAAAAACGTTCATATGAATGCGGTTCCACTTGCTGCGTTACCACATTCGATAATTGACTATTTAGTAATCCAGTCAATCCGCCAATACGATTATAAGCCTCGTTTTCTTCTTTTGTAAGAACACGCTCTCCTTCATCCAAATATACTGGATAATAGTCTGATGGAACACGACTCATTCCACCTTTTAAGCGTGGAAGATGAAATTCTTCTAATTTTCCAATATCTATTCCTGGAACTGCATTTATTACATCTATCAATTTATTTATTGCTCGAATTGGTGTATTTAAAATATTTTCTGTAAATGACAATGCTCCATTTATTGCACTTTTAAAAGCACCTCCAACAACATCGCCAACAGTACGTCCAAAAGAAAAAAACAAATTTTTAATCCATTCAATTTTTTCTTTAAAAAAATGGATTGTTCCTAAGAAAAAGTTTTTTACCCCTTCAAATCCTATAGATACCATTTTTGGAATCGCTTCCCATATATTTTTCCAGAAATTTCTAAAACCCTCACATTTGTTCCATAGGAGCATAAAAATTGCTATCAATCCTGTTATTGCTAAAATTACTAATCCTATTGGATTCATATTCATTACTGTATTTAATGCCCCTTGAGCAATGGTCAATCCTTTCGTAACACCACTTTGCAATAATTGCGCTGCCGTGAGACCTTCATTTGCTAATTTATTGGCAATAATTGCTGCTGTGACTCCTCCCATTATTGTTGCAATTAAAGGAAGATTATCAATTCCCCATTGTAATGCTGGAAATACCGAATCATTGATAAATTGTATAGATCCTCTTAGTGGTTCTTCGAATTTTTCATAAATGGATAATCCTAATTCTTCCAATTTACTTCCCATATTAGTAATATCTCCGCTTAAATTATCTTGCATCGTTTCTGACATTTTTTCTGCTGCTCCATCACAGTTATTGATAGCATTTTTTAATTTATTAAAATCTGTATCACTAGCATTTATAATGGCCAAAAAACCACTTAAAGCCTCTTGTCCAGCGATTGTTTTAGCATAATTTGCTTGCTCTTCTGAAGTTAAATTTGAGAATTTGCTTCTAAGATCAGTAATTACCTCTCCAAAAGCTCGCATGCTCCCATCATTATTTAAAGTTTCGACTCCTAATTCCGATAAAGTCGTTCTTGCGTCTCCTGTATCAGTTGCTAGTCGTGACATAATGCTACGTAAAGATGTTCCAGCTTGACTAGCTTTAATCCCTGAATTAGCCATCAATCCTATTGCGAGTGCACTATCTTCTGCAGAATATCCTAAAGAACCTGCAATAGAAGCAACATATTTAAAAGTTTCTCCCATCATTGACACATTAGTATTAGCATTAGAGCTTGTAGTGGCTAAAATATCTGAAAAATGTCCTGATTCAGAAGCAGACATTCCAAAAGCAGTAAGTGCATCAGTAACTATATCAGAAGTAGTTGCTAAATCTTCTCCACTAGCAGCAGCCAAATTAAGTATTCCTTCTACTCCATTCAACATATCTTCAGTTTTCCAACCTGCCATTGCCATGTACTGAAAAGCGTCACTTACTTCTGTTGCACTATATTTTGTAGATGCTCCTAATTCTCTTGCTTTACTTTCAATTAAACCAATTTCATCTACTGTTGCTCCAGATATTGCTTGAACTTTTGATACAGAACTAGAAAAATTCATTCCTAAACCTATTACTTCATTGGCCATATTTTTTATTTCTGAAAATGTCCCTTGAATTACATTTGTTCCTAAATTCGAAAGCATTCCCTTAAAAACAGTAAAACCATTATTTGTAGAAGATGCTGAATTATCTAATTTATCTAAAGAATCCGTAAACTTTGAACTTGCGTTTGTTGCTTTATCCAATTCTTTAATATTTGAAGATAACTCATTGTTCAACTCACTCATCTGTTTTTGTAAATCTAGAGCAGATTTAGAATTTTTTCCTTCTTCTATTACAACATTTGTATATTGTGATTTTAAATTTTGCAAAGACTGCGATTGCTCTTGTATCTTCTCTTTTAATTTTGAACTTGCCGTTAGATTTTCTAACATTTTATTTTTTTGGCTATCCATTTTTGAATTTACTTCTGTTATTTCATTTTTTATTTTTTCTTCTGCAATGGTAGCATATAATATTTTATTGCTTAAATTTTCTACTTCTTTACTATTTTCTCCATAAATTTTCTTTGCGGCTTCTAATTTTTCTTGTAATGCAGATGTTTGATTTTTTTGAGAATCAAGTTTGTTATTTAATAAATTTATACGATCTTTTAATAAATCCGCATTAGTACTATCATTTTTTAATTGTACTGCATTTAATTTTAATTGAACATTTAAGCCTGTAATTGTAGAACTAGAAGCTTTTATTTTTGTATCAAATTCATTTGTTAATGCCTTAAACTCTAACATCACTGTTTTCTTATCATTTGCCATTATATCACCTTCTATCTTCCGTTAATTTTAATTTTTCAAAGGAGATAAAACTATCATAAGCATTTTTATTTGCTGATACTGAGAGCATAAATGAAAGTTCAGCATTCCAAAATAACTTCTCAGATAATCCTAAAATCAAACAATAATATGTATAATAATCTTCTACATCTTCTAACTTGAATTCTGGTACTTTTATTTTTTTATTAGACTTTCTATAGAATTTTTTTCGAAAATCATTTTCTTTTTTTATTTCATAAATTTCTAAATAAGTTATAATAATTTCATTTAAAGAATAATTATTTAAGAAATGAAAAAATTGTTCCAAAGATACTTCTTCAGAACAATTTACATAGTAAGCTATATATAATAAGTGAATATATCTAGCTAAATCATTTGTGTTTTCATTTAACAATTCAAAAAATAGAACATACAAATCATATTTTTGAAATTTTAAATCATAAATTTTTTTAAAATTAAGGTTGAAGTAATGTTTCAACTTTTTTGTTTTTTCTTCCATGAATAACCTGATTTGCTATTGTATTTAAAGAAGCTAAATTTTGCATATCTTCTGGAATTGCATTTATAAAACCATCATACGATAAATTCTTCGTCTCACTATTCATCAAATAACAACAATACGCCAAATATACCATGTCAAAAATATCTTTTGGTCCATTTAAAACTATAGTGTTAAATTTCTGGTATTGCTCCTTCATTGTACTTTTAAATGCAATTAGTTTTTGAAAATCTACTAGCAATTCAAATGCCTCACCGTTAATTAAAGCTATCTCTGTTATCATTGCTATCCTCTTTTCTTATTCCTATTTTGTTTCTTTTCTTGATCATTATCTTCAATAGTATTTTCTTTTGTTTCTGATGAATCATTGTCTTCAATGGTATTTTCTTTTGTTTCTGATGAATCATTATTTTTTTTCAAAATAAAATCAGTATATTCATCTTCTAAAACTTCTTGTACTCTTATTTTATTAAAATTCATTTCTTTCGCTCGCGTTTCATTCAAAATTAAACGTTCGCCCATTTTATACTCTTTTTCTTTATTATATTTGTCTGTAAATTTTCTAATTACTATGTATTCTTTCATGCTATGTCATTCCCTTCTTTTTTTACTAATTCATAGGTAAAATTGCTTAACCATGATTCAATAATTGTTTCATCTTCTAAATATCCAGTATCACAAATAGCCTCGTAAACGCCTTCTCCATGCTCATCTGGCATAACAGCTATTTCAAGCTCAGTCTCACCAACTTCTTCTTCACCATTTGTAATAGTAATTTCAGGTTTATTTGTAATAATACATTTTGGATATGCTTTTAATTTATTTAAATTATCTTCATCATGAACTTCGCAAGTTAGTTTAAATTCTTCATGAATAGAATTTTTTCCATAAGCTTTAACTCCTTCTTTTAAGTTTTCTCTATCCATTCCAATAGCTTTACATAACAAATCATATTTAGCATGAATAGATAATTTAATAGTGCCATTTCCTGTACCTTTAGTAGTTGTTTTAGCAATTACTCCTTCACATTTTTTTGTTCTTTTTATTTGTTCCATCGTTTCGGTCATAGAACCTGTACAACCAAAAACAGTTGATTTTTCATCTTTATCAAATTGAATACCAACCTTAGTGACTTCAAATTCACTATATACTCTTTCTTTATACATATTTTATAATTCCTCCTTTATTTTTTTTGACAATAAGTCAATTAAATCTTCTTTTATATTTGGATAAGCCATTTCTGCGCCTTTAGTAAAAAAATCAATTCCTCCAACACCTGTTTTTTGTTTACGAGGGTCACTCGTTCCAGTATAGTTTGCTACATAATATAAATAGTAATAACTACTTTTTCGAGTTCCCTTTGATGAATTAGATAAATCAATTTCTAGATTTTTAAAAGCTGTTTCATACCATTTATTTTTCTTAGCATGATGTGTTTTTCTATCTTTCGATGGATTCACAGAAATTGGAATATAAAATGTGGCTTTTTCTATCAGCTTTTCCTTACCAATATTTTCCAAATAATGATTGATGATATCTTCCGCATTTTTAGGATATGCTTTTAAAACATTTTCTAAACGGACAAAATCTTCACTATTTGTTGAAAAAAACAATCTTTTATCTACTTTCATGACATACCTTTGTTGATTGATAAAAATCTATAGTAATTACTTCGCATACAATACTACTTTTAGGATTATATATATAATCAAATTTAAAATTAGTATCTCTTAATTTTAAATTTGTTTTAGATAAAATACTGTTTATTATATCTTCAATAAGTTCTTCTGGGATATAATTTTCGCGAACTACTGCTAAAGTGTAATTAAGTTTCGAACTAGTTCTTGAATTGTCAATAGTATCACGTTTAAATACTGAATAGTTCCATTTATCATTTAATTCTAAAGTAGCTTGTCCGTAAAAATAATTGATTTCATATTCTTTTATTGCTTCTTCTACTTTATCCTTCATTTAAATTCCTCAAACTTTCTAAATATAAATACATTTCATTACTTTTACTATCTATATCTAATCTGTACAAATAATATAAAATGTTTAATATTTTTATATATTGTTTTTCTTTAACAAATTTTACAAATGAGATTTTAATTTTCTTATTTAATGAATGACCATTTGAATCAGCAAACAATAAATCTTCATTCCTGGCGTTTTTTTCATTAAAAGATATTTTTTCAATAAATTTTAATTCATCCAAACTTTCTATAGTACGATTCCCTTTTTCTTTTCTTTCGTAAACATAAGCCCAACCATCTGTATAATTTTCAATTTGATAATTCATTTTTTTTCTTCCTTTACAAGATAATTATCTCTTAATTGTAAAAATTCTTTTTGATATGTTTCAAAAAATGTATGTTCTTGGCCAAAATAGCAGTATTTACAATAATTTAGAAAAAAAGTCTGTTCTGCACTTGGCCTGCTAAAGTCTATAGTTTCGCAACCTATTTTTTCTTGCAAATCTGGAATCGCATTTCGAATTATTTGAACTAAACGAGTGTCTGAATCTTTATGTTCAATAGTTATATGAGTCTTTAAATAATTAAGAAGTATACCTATATCATTCATATTTTAAAAAGAAACAGCTATTAGGCTGTTTCTCCTCCTTCATTTGTTTCTGGAATAACAATTGGATTTAATAATTTAACATTTAAATAAGATGGATTTAATTCTGAAATATCAAGCACAACTGCTACATTATTATCTTTTGCTTTTCCAGCAGCATACATTATACTTTTATATGTTCTGACATTTTCTAAAAATTTATATTCGTCAGAATACGTAATTACTCCATCTTTAGAATGACCTATACCAACAAAATAATGTTTTGGCAAAAATAAAATTGCTTCATTATCTTTAATTACTTCTGATTCAATAACATCTGTCGGAATAGGAAATAAATTATTGGTATATGTTCCATTGGCATTTAAAACTGTCGTGGCAGGCATAATCTTAGTTAAATAATCTACTGGATTCACTAACATTGTTAGGCCTGTTACAGATCGTTTTTTTTCTGTTTCAGATTTTGCTAATTTTGCCACTAAACTTCCATAAGTTTTTGGAGTAAAATCTGTAACTTTAATTGCAGTTTTGTTTGGATATCCTTTTGTTGTATCAATACTTACTCCTTTTGAAATATTTTTTGATAATCCTATCATACAATTTAATCCATTTCCATATGCTATACCAAATTCAAGCCCTACTGCTGTTACCTCTTTTAAACTTCTACGAATATATGCATCTAAGAATCTAGGACCTAATTCCAACATTCCTAAACCAATTTGCATAAATGAAGTCAATTGTGCTTGCTCAAGTTTTATATTCTTAAATGCTGCTGTTATTTCTGACACAATTTTAGCATCGATTTCTCCCCAAGCGTAGTTAGATGTTGACTGATCATTTAATAACCATTGAGTTAGATATTTTACATAGATAAAATCAATTTTGCTTAATAATGGATGTTCTGTAGTTAAATCTACAAAAACATCTTCGATAATTGTTTCTGGCATTCCATCAGATTCTATTAAATCTATAAACGCTTGTTTTGGATTGCTCGATTTTGCAGATTCAATCCATTTTTCATAGAATATTCTTTCCTTTGAAGTTAATTGACGATATCCTCTAGATGCTAAAATCTTTGAATCTGTCTCCTCTTTTATAGTTTCATATTCCGCTTTAATATTATTCTCAATTTCTTGTGTAAAATTTTCAAAAGCTTGTGTGAATTTTTCTTCACTTCCTTCCCGCAATGCATCTGCCATTGCCTTTGCAAAAGTTTTATTATTATTTGTGTCTTTCATTTTCATTATAATCTCCTCCTTCAAACACTCTTAATATTTTTTCTTTAAAATCACTTTGTTGTTTATTTTTATCTGCTTGTGAATCATTCAATGTTTCATCATTCGTTTCAGTATCATCAGAGCTATCATCGCCATTATTATCGATTGTAATCGTATCTGTTTCAGATGAATCTTCTTCATTTGTAGAAATTTTCAATTCACCATCTTGAATAGAAATTGTCACAGAAGTAACAGCCTGAAAAATATTTTTATTTAACACTGATTCAACAAGTTTGGTTTTATAACTTTGATTTGCCTTTTCGCTTTTGTTTTCTTCTAAAGATGTAGCAAATCCTAAAGAAATTGCATTTTCCGCATCAATCCAAGTTTCTTTATCCATGTATTCACGTAACTCGGTTTCTTTTAAGCTTATTTTTTCTAAATAAGCCTTAACTGATAATTCATTTATAACATCTAGATCGTCAGCTGCCTTTCTCAAAGATTTTGCATCTCCAGATTCATAGGTCCAGGCATTATGTATCAATAATGCTGACGATTGGTTCATTATTCTTTCTTCGCCTGCCATAAAGATAACAGATGCTATTGAACATACAAAACCATCAGCGTATGTTATTACTTTTCCTTTGAATCTTTTTAATGCATTATAAATTGCTAATCCTTCTCCAACTTCTCCTCCGTAAGAATTGATATAAACATTTAAAATTTCTATATTTTTTAATTCTTCTAATTGTTTTGACAAATTATAGGATGAAACATCGCTTTCTTTCCATGGCCACGATGTAATATCTCCATAAATAAACAAATCTGCTTTTTTATCTTTTGTTTCTAGATTAAAGTACTTATTTCCCATTTTGATCACCTCCTTTAAGTATATCTTCAATTTTTCCATAATTTTTAGTAAACCAATGCTGTCGGCTCCAAGATGTATTTTTTTCTTCTAGATTTACTTTAGAACGAATTTCATCAATATTACTAATTCCAGCTGCTATCAATTTATCCGCTTTATCTGCTATAGAAAATAAATCATAATGTGTTACACAAGATGTATCGACTTTTACATAGCATCCGTCCAAAAATTCAGATTTTGTAAATAATTTTCTTGTCAGTTCTTTTCCAATCATATCCGCGATTGGATCCACACAAAAAGTTAAAAATATATTCACCACTTCTTCAACATTGTTAATATTTCCCGAAAACATGCTAAGAGGCATTTTATATGTATTTGCTACGATTTCAAAAATATCTTTACGAATATTTATCACATCACTAGAACTAATCCCTTTATTTTCGGATTTTAGACTTTTTATATTGATTCCTTTAGTTAATGGATAAACTCCACGCCGTGAATCCATAAAGGTTTTTAAATTTGTAGAAATTTTTTCGCTCCATTTTTTATTAAAACTTTCATCTCCGTGCGCCAAATTATCTACTTCATATATCCATCTTTCAGCATTTGCATTTAATAAATCATTGCATGATTCTGAAAAAAGATTTCCATATTTTGATAGAACATTAAATAATATTTTTACAAAATCTATAGGCTCCATCCGAAATAAAAATATGTCATTAGCACTTTTATCAAATAGCCTTTCTGAGTTATATAACGATATAGATTCATATTGATGACCTTTTAAGTCTTTAAAATCTGTAGAATATCCATCAGCAACATAAATATCACCATTGCTTAAAAATGAAAGAGCTTCCCCTTTTAAAAACATTGTAGTAATTACTTTGTTCCAAAATTGAGTCGAATTTTCATTTACATTTGCGGATATGTTTAAATGGTAATAATTATCGTCTTTAATTAACCTGTTATTTTTATAAATTTTAAATTCAGAATTACTTATTGCATTTGCTACATAAGAAATAGCATTTTGTACTGCCAATTTTTCTAACATATAAGTCTCTTTAAATAATGCTTCTAATTCAATACTTTTATCTTCATAAGTATTATTCAAAAAATCTAATATTTTTCTTTTCAAAAACATAGTTATCACCTCCTACCAAATTACAGGATCTAAATCTTCTATTTCATACTCTTCTACAATTCGCTCTTCAATACACATTGCTGCAACAAAAGCCATAAAGCCATCATTTTTTCTAGACTTTGGTTCTATTTTTCCATAAATAAAATTATTGTTCTTTTGTGGAACTAGCTTTGTGTTATTGATAAACCAACGCATTAACATATCGTCTCCAAAAGTCAATAATTTTGAAAGAAAAATACTGTTTATCATTGGAACAACTTTTGCTATATCACTTTGTGGACGAGTTAATTTTGTTCTTTCTTTATCTAAATTAAAATCAAAGCCTATTTTTTTTAATTCATCACTTAATAGTGAATATCGATAGCTATCAATAGCTATTGCATCTATATGATAAAGTGACATCATTTTTAGTAGATAGTCACTTATTATTTCCCTTTTTATTTCAACATCATCTATAATTGTTAGATATCCATCTGCTTCTGCCTTTTTTAGAGGAAATTTTATTCTTCTCTTATCTAACGAATTAGAACAAAACCATGAATGATGAATGGCATAGTATCTTTTCTTTTCTTTAAACAATAAGACTACACTCATAAAATCTGAAGTTTTTGTAAAATCAATTCCGACTACACAATGTTTGCCTCTTAAAGAAGGTAAAGCATTACAACATGCCATAATATCTTCTTTACTTGCAACTTTAGTTTCTTTTAATTCTGTTGGACAATTCATTCGTTTAGACATAAATTGTCCACCAACGTCCACATTTTCTATGAAATTGTTATACTCGCGATGATATTCTTTTAACAAATGAGGCATATATTGTAAAGATGGATTTGCCATGTACCAATTCTTTGGATCATCTACCAATTCTTTATTGTTTAACTTACAAACAAATGGAAGAGTACCATTGTCAGGAATTTCTCTTCTTAAAATTCTTTGACATCGGTCTAACGTTATATCAAATGGTCCACCACGAACATTTCCATTACTAGATAAATGAGTTAATCTTGGTTGTTCTTTCTTGCCTAAGGCTCCTGTAAATACTTCAATATTATCCCAATTTTCATAAGCGTGTTCCTCATCTAAATCTACTTTACCAGAACGAAGTCCATCTTTTGTTTTGGCATTATTAGTGCGATATTTTAGAACGCTATTTGTAATTTTATTTTTTATATATGTTTGTGTCCATTTAAAATTTTTTACTATTGCAACATTATATTTATGTGTCTCAAGAACTTCATAAATATCATCAAATGTTCTTTTTGCCTGTTCTTCACTCGTAGCACAAATATCAATATCGTAATTCTTTATACCATTTGCTGGAGTGAGTAGACAAAAATCTTCAAATGCCAGAAACCCATTTTTTCCTGAACCACGCCCAACATAAATTACAAGTTCTGGCCATCTTAATGATCCATCACTTTGATATACGCAATTATGTAAAGCAAAGCAAAATGCTTCCCATGGAAACAATTTATATGGAAAATATTTTTGATAGGAAAAATACTTTTCTGTTTGTTCTTCATTGAAATGTAGTTTTTCTGTTGCAAAAATATATTCTACATATTCCGCTAAAAGTTTTTGTTCTTCACAAACCGTTATTTGAATTTTTTCCTGGATTATTTTTTCATTAACTTTTTTTTCTACAAAACATTCTTCAGACTTAATGATATCTAAATATGGTTGTATATATTTTTTATAACTCGTCATCTGGATCATTCGGCGGAAGAACTAATTTGGCTCGAGAAGTAATAGACAAACCTAAATCATTTGCGCAATCTCTAATTTGTCGAAAAGCTTTATCTTGCATAATCTGTAAATCTTTCACTAAAGTGTAATCAATTTCTTTTCGACTCATTTCTGTCCTTATTTTAGCGGAAAATTTAACATAATTCTCTTTTGATACAAAATATCTTGCCAATAAATCTTCATCTAAATCAGTAAAGATTTTTAGTTCTTGAAGTCTTTTAGATAACTCATCGTATTGTTTATGAAATTTTGCTGGTAAAAATGCAGGTCTAGATATGTTTTTTGAGTCTATTTTTAGTTCTTGATTTTTACGTATTGCGATTTCTTCTAAAGTCAAGTTTTTTCGGCCTTTTTGCATTATTAAATCGATTGGTTCTTTTATGTTGGACATATCATTTTATCCTCCTCTCAAAATTTCCATCGGGGAAAAAATCTTTTTGTCGTCTTCCCCTCCCGTTCCATGTTCCCCTTAATAAAAATGGGATTTGGGTAGTGGGGGGGATGTTACCACCATTCTTCATTCAAAAATTTTTCTGCTTTATTTTTGCTTTGGAAACAGCGATTATGTCTTAATTCATGACAGTTAAAACATAATGACACAAGATTTCTTTCTTGTTCTCCTTTTTCGTTTAAAATATATAAACTCAAAGCGTACATGGGATAAAGTTTCACTTCTTTTACATGATGAACCAGAATTGCTTTAGTAAGTTTTCCTTTTTCTTTACAATCTTGACATTCATAATGATCTAGAATTAAAACTTTTTTTCTAGTGTTTCTCCAATATACAGAATGATAAAAATCTAATAATCGGTTATTTTGAATTAAATAATTGATATAAGATACTAATTCAAAGTTTTTCATTTATTATTTTTATCAAATCTTTTTCTTCCACCGATTTTAAATCTTTCAAGAACTTTTTTAGTTCTAATGTTGCTTGATATTCCTCTTGTGGCAATTTTCCACAAGGAGATTTATTCATAGCGTATAAAATAATTTTTTTTAATGCTTCTGTTGCTTTCATGAATTGAATCACCTCAAACAAAAAAAGCTATACATTTTTGTATAACTTTTCGTGGCTTGGAACATAAAAGTTCATTTCTGAATTCATTTAAAATATAATAAATTCATTGTACACATTATAAAACCTATTTTTTCACATGTAAATACATGGTTTTTTCACGTTTTTTTCACGGTAATACCCTCTCAAGCACCTAATTCATTGAGAAAATTGTCTGTAAAAAAATATACTTTTATCTCATTTAATAAACGATTTTTATGTTTAGTAATAGTTCCTATTGCCCAACCAAATTCATTTGCGATGTCATCGTATGTTTTATTTTTAAAATAAATCCATTCGATGAGCGGATAATACTCATCATCTTTAAACTTTTTCAAAACTTTATCAACCATGCGTTTATAGGATTTTGTTTTAGCAACGATTTGTTTCAACTCTGAAATACGTGTTTCCAAAATTTCATCTCCATAAAAATAAGCGCCTTCATTTTCTTTTAAAACTAAAGTTTTTGACTTTGTTGGAGCTTTTAGGATTTTTTTATTTTCTTTTTCTAATGTTCCAATTTCTTCGTTTATCAATTTCATTGCTTCTGGTAGTTGTGGATATTTATATAACAAATATTCAGTTTTTTCATAAGAATTTTTCTTATTTTTAATTAACCTTTCTTTTTTTATATCCTCAACAATAAATTGAGATAATTTTTTCATTTCTTCTTCTTTCACACAAAATTCCTCCTATTCGTAATCATAAATTGACATCTAACCATTGATAACAGAATCATCATTATTTATTAAAGTTTTATATTTTCTAATAAGTTTTTGATATTCTTCTGTTTGCACTATATCTTGATATGAACTCATTTTATTCTTCATTTCTTCTATTGCTTCACTTCTAGCAACAAAAAGTGCTAATGCTATTACTCCAAGAAAAAATCCTAAAAGAAAACTAATAATCCACATCGTAATCACTCACTTTCACAATTGTAACAATCTTCTATTTTTAAACTGTTATACTCACTCTCGGACACATCAATCCATAACTCTTTATCACCTTTTTTTATTTTTATACTCCACGACTCTGGATACGTAACAGGAATAATTAGATGATTACCATTTAAATAAGAATTATTATAAGATATCCAAGGTGCATGATATTGTTTGTCAATAACAATTCCCTGTTTCGTTCCAAAATCGATATTTTTATAAATACTAACTCCTAGTATCGCAAATATACCAATTATAATTAAAATAGCAATTGATTGTATTAAAAATCCTTTATTATTCATTCTTTATTACCTCTCTATTATTTTTAAAATATCTCTTCCAAATATTTCTTCAGATAATTTCATTGCTTTGCCAGATACAATCATTGTAGTTGTATTGTTTATATATTCTTTTATTTCATTTATTTTCTCAATAATTTCTAAAGCTATTTTTATACTTTCGATATCTTTTAAAAAAATGTCATCTGTTTTATTATCTCTAGATAAAAAACTTTTTCGATCTTCAATTAAATCTTTTAACTGTTTATATGCTTCTTCTTTAGTCATTTTTGTCCTCGCTTTCTATCTCTATGAATTTTACATAATGAATTAATTCTGTTAAATTCAAAAGTTTATTTTTAAAAATCTGTTTTTTCTTTTATTCATATAAAGTTATCCATATTTTTAGTTTTTTGATTTGCTTTTGAATATTCCAACTTTTCATTTTGTAAAATTTTCTTGTCTAATAATATAAATCCTTTTATGGGATTTCTTCTGATTCTAATAATTGCACTAACATTTTTGCACTTTGTGAGCTTACAACTGCTATTCTATCAAGTAAATCGGATGCTGCTTTCACTTTCATCAAATCTGGAAAATCTTTTTTAAAGTCTTCCATAATCAGCGTATCCAGCATTGAGACTATACTTCGATAATTATTTCTTAGTGTTTCTAATTGTTCTTTTCTATTCATTGGCATTCACGCTGCTTTCTATTTTTTTTCTGGTTTTATAATTTTTAGTTTTTTGAATAGGCAAATTTTCTATAACAATTCCCTTTTCCTTTTTCTCTAAATACTCTTTTCTTCTCATAATGTTATATTTCGGTTTTTTTACAACATGATTATAATATTTTACTAAAGTGACGTAAGGAATCCCCAATTCCCTTGAACAAATTGATAAACTTGGCCATTCTCTTACAATTTGATTATCTTTTATTTCTACGACTATTCTTGATTCGTTTATTTCTTTGTATTTATTTACTTCTTCCTTTTTCTTTTCGATTACAGCAAGTGATTTTTTTTCAGTAATCTTTGCTTTTAATTTATTGATTGTTGCTAAAATATATATTTTTTTATATATTGATGGTTCTTGATTATACATATTCTGTAATTTTTTTAACTTTTCTTCCATAATTAACTTCCTAAATAAAAATTTTTTCGAGCATTATAAATATTATCATCTCCCCAACAAATATAAATCAAAGTAACTTGAGGTGCACTATGATTAAGCATTTTTTGGAGTGTAATGATATCTCCAGTTTTTTCATAAAACTGTCTTGCAAAATATTTTCGTAAACTATGAGGCCCTACTGTATAATTCACTCCAACTTTAGTTGCTAATTCTTTAACTATTTGCCATGCTCTTTGTCTTGTTATTGGCTTATTTATACCTTTTCTTGATTTAAAAAGGAATTCTCCTGAAACCATTTTATTTCTATCGATATAACCTTTAATATCTTTCCATAAATTTGGATGTAGTTCAAATTGCTGTTCTTTTCTAGTTTTATATTCTCTAAGATAGATTATCCCGTTTTGGAAATTATCAACTTTTAACTGTAATATATCCTCAATGCGAAATGCTGTGTTGATTCCTACAACTAAAATCATATAATTACGATCCCACAAATAAATTTTTGTTGCAGAACCAATTTCTTCTGCTTGTTGTCTGCTTTTTTTACAGTTTACCATCATGTTATTTATATCTTCTTCTTTAAACGGAACTACTGTTTTTTTTCCAAATGTGGTTCTAAAACGTCTCGACAATTATAACACCTCAATCTGATTCCCATTTATTTTTAATATTTTTTCTTGTTTTATTATTTTATTATTTTTATAATACTTTTTAATTAGATAAATTTCTCGGCTATTTTGATGAAATTCTAATTTTTCTTCTATTTTAGAAAATTCTTTAAAAATTAAATATACTAAAAATCCTACTAATATATTTTCTATTCCCAAAATTATAAGTAAAAATAACATTATCTAATCACTCCTTTTCTCTTCAATTTTCCAATTTATTTTCCATTTTGGATTCTTGGTTTTATGGTTAGCAATATTTAAAATTGTTTGATAGCTAACTTTTAATTGTTTGGCCAAATTTCTAGCAGAGGGATAAACAAATCTATAATTTAAATTATCATAATATACAATTCTTTTACTTTTTGATGTTTTGCCTCCTGTTATGGCTCCTAAATTTTTTCTATTAGTTATAAATAAATTTCGAACTCTTAAATCAAAACGATTCCCATTGTTGTTAATTACCACTTCATCATTTAATAATTCTCTTAAAAATAAATTAGCCAAAAGTTTATTGCAGTTATATTCCTTTGTTTTTTTATTTAAACATATTTTTATTATTACAGAATGGGCTCTATTTTTTTATTTTTTCTCTCAAAACAATTTCTTCGATATGGTTTTAAATAGGAAATTCTATGCTTTCCAATTCGTCGAAATCTTCCTAAGTTCGAAGCCTCATATTTTATTTCATCATAACAAGCAAATTCTTTCCATTTTTCTTGCATAATTCCTCCTAAAATTTTATATGGGGCCGCCACCTCCCATATTGGAAAATATATGTGATTAAAAAAATTTTTTTTTAGTTTGGCGGCCTTTTGGTTTAAGCAATATTATATGCTGACAAAATAATATCTTCGATGTATTGTCTTGTTTCTTGATTTATTGGAAAAGTTGTATCAACAAATTTTTCTTTCGTTTTTTTATTTGGCATTGCAACAAAAACACGATCCTTACCTTGAATGATTCTTATATTTGAAATGCATATCGCATCTTCTATAACAATTCTTGCAAATCCTAATAAATTACCTTTTTCATTTACTTTTTTAACATTTACATCTGTTATTTTTATCATTTCTAATCCTTCTTTCTACTTTTTATATTTTTTAGGTGTTTTATGTGTTCTTTCATATTCATATATTTCTTCCATTGTTGGTGGCGATAGCTTATATTCTTTTAATTTCTGTTCCATAAGCTCTAATTTGAATTTCATAACTCCTAATTCTTGTTCTAATTTATTATTTTGTTTTGTTGTGCCACCTAAGGATGCTTTTAACATTTTTTTAGATTCTTGTAATACAGCATTTTCTTTCGAGAGTTCTAAATTATCTTTCACATACACTTCATTATCTAGACGAAAGCGCTCGCTCATTTCTTCAGCTTTTTTACTTCTTTCTTTGAATCGTTTTAGATTATTTTCTAATGCTGCATTATCAAAAAGAAGTTGTTTTTGCCATTCACGATCGCGATTCATAATATCTGTAAACTTTTGTTCTAAATTTCTTAAAATTATATCTTTTGATTCTACTAAATTTTGATATTTTCGTTCTAATTCATGGTAACGTTTTTTATAAAATATATCACATTTCATTTTAATTCTCCTCTCTCTTCTCTAAAACGTGATTATAATAATCTCTAATTCCTGCTTTTTCGAAATTATTTAATTTATGTTGTTTTTTTTCTTCTTCAATTACTTTTAGAATAAACGCATCGTATTGATTATCAAGTTCATCTAAAGTAATTTGGAATAAATTTCCAAAAAATGGTTTTGGATCAATCAGTAATTTATCGCATATTTTTGAGACAAATTTTAGTCTTAAGCATCGTTCCTCGTGTAAGGATAAAATATAAGTATTTGAGCACTTCTCACCACACCACCGACATATAAATTGACCTTTAAATGGTTGTTTTTTTGCCTTTTTCTCCTGTATTGGTGTTAACCATTTCGTTAAGACGTGAATTTTTGGAACTTCCTTTTGAACCGATTCATTTTCCAAATGTTCTTTAAATTTTTCATAAATATCATTTTTATCGTACGGAATTAAGTTTTCAATCCATTCACGAATAATAAATTCTTCATCACACTTAAATTCCTGGTAATGTGCTTTTACTTTTTTTAAAAATTCCTTTACCTCAATATTTGTCATTTCAATGCACCTTCGAAAACTTCATCAAAAGTTTTTTTGGAATTTAACTGATTTTGTTTTGGTTTTGGAATTGCATCAACAACCCATCTTTTGATTGCTAAATAATGACTTTTACTTTTATAACCCTTTTCTTCGATATACATATCCAAATAATCGATAAGAGATTGATAATTTAAAGCATAATCTTTTTTTAAAGATTCTAGTTCTTTATCAGATAACTCAACGTGTTTATAGGTTCCATATTTTTTCTTAGACTCGCTATCTTTACGTTCTGATTTCTTTTTAGAATCTTTTTCTTCTTTTTTATTTTTCTCTGTACTTTGTACTTTATTCTCTGTATTTTGTTCTTTATACTCTGTACTCTGTTTCTCTTTATTGTCGTTACTTTTTGTTACATCTTCGTTACATTGTAACAAAATCTTTTCTTTTTCTCTTGCACGATATAACCTAACACGTTCCGCTGATTCACTTTCTTTTCCTGTCATTTGTGCAACCTGAGTCATGAAAATAGTTCCATCATCTAACTTTTCCATCAGACCCAATCCTATTAAAATTTTGGTGGCACTTCTAACTATATCAACATTTGTGTCAGTAATACTTGCGAGCATTTCTTCAGAATATGGAACTAAATCACTAAATCTTAAATGCCCTATTGTTTCAACACTTTCAAGTAAAAGTGCAAGATAGAAAATAATATAATCTTTGCCATTCGGCATATTCTTAATTACTTTGATTTGAGAACTTTTTAAAAAATCTTTATCAAGCTTCAACCAATATCGTTTTTTTTCCATCTTTTCTCCTTTTTATTTTTTGTTGACTTTTCTTATACATTTTGCTAGTATAAGAGCCGTAAATTATTTTTGTATATTTACGTTAAGAGATTTTAATTGTGTTTTGCGATTCATTAAAATCTCTTTTTTTATTTATTAAAACTCGTGCGTGTATAGATCAATGTAAGTATGTTGTTCTTTTTGAACTTTATTGATTTCTTCTATCAACCATTTTGCAAGTGCTTTTTTTACTTCATCACTCATTGCTCTTAAAGGTTCAAGAACATCTACTTTGCATTGAATCGTACCATCTTGCACATCAATTTTATCTGCTGTTATAGTAGAAAATCCTTTTATTGTACCTAGAGTACAATAAGTATTTTCTTTTAATTGTTCTTTTAGTTCTAATACTGTTGCTAGCTTCTTATAAGTTCCATCTGCTAAAAAATGGTGTAATTTTATAAACTCATAATCTACAGTTACATTTTTTGATTTTAAATACTCGATTTCTTCAGCTGTCAATTCTAAAAATGGGTACACACATTTTTTCTCTTTTTCTAATTCTTTTATAATTGCATTTATTTTTTTCTTATTCATATTTTTTTTCTTCCTTGTTAGTTGATTTCACCTTTTCTGCTATAATATAGCCAGAAAGGAGGTGATTAAATTTGACAGTATATGTTAATCTTCTTGGTCAATGGACCGCTTTAACTGATGATGATAATATTAATGGAATGCCACCAGTTAAATTTGCAAATGATTTCTTTATTGTTAATGAGGAATACGCAAAAAATCCGACAATTTGTGTTACTCATAATCAAAATAAATACATCATTCCAATACACTATTTACAAATAGAAAATTACTAAAAAATTAGGCTAGATATATAAAATTATCTGGTCTTTTTAAATACATCTATCATCAATTTCTACAGTAATTAAATTGCTCGAATAATGTATTAAAAAGTTAATTTCATATTCTATTTCTTTCATTTCAAAAAGTCTTTCTATAGTAAAATCCTGCTTTTCTTCAGTAATTGTGTTTAATATTTTTTGTAATTTTTTTAGATTGTCGTTATATTTAAACTGTAGTGTATGATTCTTCTCTAAAAAACTTTCATTTTCTTTACTCTGCATTGATATCCCCCCAGCAAATTTTTATTCCATAGGTATAACCTTTGCAGTAATTTCCATTTTCTTTTTGATTTATTGGTCCAAATGTAACGCCAAGGAAACTATAAATCCAATATACAAATAGAACTAGAAAGACTGCTATACTTGTTACTATTTTCCAATTTAGTTTTTTTAAAATTGCTTTTTTCATATTGCTAATTTTCTCCTTACTTATTCAATAATTTTTTTATATCTTTCAAAAAATTTATCCAAAAATTTTTCATTTCTTTATCGTGTTTTATTAAGCTATCTATTCGTTCTTTTCTCCACCTTTTAGAAAACAATAATAATACATTGACGATTAACATCCAAAAAAATACCAAAATAATAAATAATTTCATATTTGTCTCCTTTTTATAATTCTTTATATATTTTTTGAATTTGTTCCAAAGTTTCCTTTATATCTGGTTCTTTTTTTGAATTTAATAAGATATCTATTAGTTTGATATCACTATCGTTTAAGACAGTATTTTTATCTAATTTATTAGTAATATAATCAACTAATTTTGCTTTTAAATTTTCTATTTTTTCTTCTGTTTTCATATCTTATTTCTCCTCTTCTATTGCTTTTTGTCCTCTATGTTATAATTACATAGAGGAGGTAATATATGAAATTAGATGTTTTTTTACAAATTGTAGATGAACTTAATCAACTCTATTCTTCATTATCGGAAAATGAAGAAATATTATGTTCAGTAAACGTTGGTGGAACTATTTACGATGGCATTTATAATTTAGATTCCTTTGATGGAAAAGAAATGCTTATTTTAAATAAAAATTATAAATATGATGAAATATTTGATTTAATGAATACAAAGAAATCATTTATAAACATCTCAAAAATAGATTCATTTGCCTACAAAGTTCAAAAAACTATACAATTTTAAGAAGTAGTCGTTAATCTATTTCTTTTTTAATATCTAAAATCATCTTAATATCTTTTAATATTCCAATAATTTGTATTTCACTAAGCTGTCCACTCCTAATTGCTTCATATCTTTTTTCTAACAGTTGATTTAAAATTGTTTTTATATCTTGATTTGATTTTTTTCGGCTAAATAATTTCATATTTGTCTACCCTTTCTTTTTTATATTTTCTTACTCCAGTAGCAACAATGCTAAAAATACACCTATCAGGCCATCAACAAGATACACAACACATCGAAATTGAATGTAATTGTAAAAATTATAGAATATCCAGTTAATTACTCCATATTTTTTTATAGTAACCTTGTGATCTTTTTTTTATAAAATTCTTTAATATCATTCATGGTTTTCTCTTTTCTAAGAAATAGAATTCGACTCTATTTCTTTTTTTGTTTTCATTTTGTCTCCTCTTCTATTTCAATTTCTGGTTCACTCGTGCCAATATACTGTGATAGTAAGTATGGCGATATGTGATAGGTATAAGAACTGCTAGTTTTGACTGCAACCCCGAATTGAAAAGCTTTTTGTTGTAGTCCATATCGAATAAAATCGATACCTTTTCCTAAAATCTTTGCTGCTAAATCACAAGGAACTTCTTTTAATTCCATGAGATTTATTTTTTTCTTAGTCATGTTATGTTCTCCTTTCTTTTGTTATGTACCATTTTCGTACATCCTGGGTAAAAAA
Organism: uncultured Mycoplasmatota bacterium; assembly: GCA_947649355.1. Taxonomy (GTDB): domain Bacteria; phylum Bacillota_I; class Bacilli_A; order RF39; family UBA660; genus Ventrenecus. Next base: position 27,538 of record CANSRG010000009.1, read on the forward strand.
ATATCTTCGATTTTCATATCGAAATATTCAGCAATTAAAAACATCTCATCACTCTTAAAAGGAACTTCTCCATTTATCTTTTTTCCTATTTGCTTATCAGAAATCCCTAATAAATTGGCTAACCAATGTTGAGTTAAATTCTTTTGTTTTAAGAGTAAAATTAATTTCTTCTGCATAAATTTTCTTCACCTCCTTGCTAGTACATTTTCATTTTAGTACGTATTAGGTACATTTGTCAAGAGCATTTAGTACTTTTTTTAACTTTTTGTTCCAAAAACGTAAGTTTTGTGTTATACTATCTTTGGGAGGAAAAATATGGGGAAAAATATTAATTTATTTATCGGAAAAAAAATAAAAGAGTTGAGAATTAAAAAAAACATAACTCAAGAAGAGTTGGGAGAATATCTAGATACTACATCTCAAACAATTTCTAGATATGAGAGTGGAAAACTTAAAACTAATCAAGATATCCTCTTCAAACTTGCAGAATATTTTAATGTTTCTATTAATGATTTTTTTCCGCCACTCAGCAATAATTTATCAGAGTTTTTAGGAGATGTTATGTTTGATCAAAAGACCAGTATTACTGAATTATCTATATTAACTGGTATAGAAATGGAAGAAATAAAAACAATTTATAATAATCAAAATAAATTACCAAAACCTTCATATATTATAAAAATATCAGAAGCACTTAATATAGAGCCTAAAAGTTTTTTAGCACATTGTGGTTACCTTGACGACGGAGTGGAAATGTACGACGATTTATATGAAACTGGTATAAGATATTTATTAGACGAAAATGAGCGAAAAATATTATGTGAATATGTTTGCTCATATTGGAATGCCAAACAAGCTAAACACGTATATACATATGAAGAAGTTTATAATGCTATTTTTGTTGAAGAGAAGAAAAACTTTTCTTATAATGAAGTTAAAAATATCCTAATACATAATACAAAAGATTTTGAAAATATTATTAATGTATTTTCTCAAAAAGTATGTGATGGGGACATTATTAATATTTCAGATTTAAGTGACAAGGATAAAGAACAAATTAAATATATGATTGATTTAATGCGAAATAACCAAAGTAAATAAAAAGAAAGTACATTTCACAAAAACAAAGTTAAAATCATTATTGCAAAACACAAAAAAATCGAGTGCAGCAACACCCGACTCTAATTGGAGCATAACCCCAACTAAGAAAAAAATAAATCTAGGAAAAAATAAATTCTGGTCGAACTACTTTTTTCCATGCTCCAATTATATCAAGAAAAGACTTAATTATCAAGAAAAATTGGAGGTTTATTATGGCAAAAAAGAAAGGAATTAAAAAAATTCCTCATGGATATGGAAGTATCACTAAATTAAGCGGAAATCGTGCTAAACCATATATAGCAAGACTACCAAGACAAGAAATAGAAATAGGTGTCGTTTCAAGACCTATTCTAGGAACATATAAGGAATATAAAGAAGCATATGATGCTCTTATGAAATATCATATTGATCCATATAAAATTGAACAAAAAGAGATTACATTTCAAGAAGGATATAATCTTTGGTGGGATTCTTTAGATAAAGTAATTGATGAAAAGAAAAAAATTAGTGATAGTAGTCGTAGTATTTACAAATCAATTTTTACTAATCACTGTAATAAAATTAAACAAAAAAAAATGGTAGATATTACAAAATGGGAAATCATTGATTTAATAAATGAATGTGAAAAAGGTTTTGATACTAAAAGATATATTAAAATGCTTATAAGCCAGGTTTTTAAGTTCGTAATAGAATTAGACGGGGCGGTCAAGAAAAATCCAGCTACAGGCATTAAATTAGGTTCTAAACCAAAATCTAATAAGCACTTGCCATTTGAAAATAAAGAAATTGATCTTCTTTGGAAAAATATTGAGATACCATTCGTCAAGCATATTTTAATTTGTATATATACTGGATTGCGACCTGGCGAATTACTATTGTTACACAAAGATAAAGTATTCTTAGAACAGAATTATATGATAGCTGGCTTTAAAACAGAGGCTGGAACAGATAGGACTATCCCTATTCATCCACGAATTAAAAATTTCATTCAAGAATTATATGATAACACGAATAATTATCTCATTTATAACACTAAAAATAAGGTAATGCGTTATGAGTACTTTTCTGATAAATTCCAAGAAGTAATGAATCAACTTCATTTAGAGCATTTACCGCACGACACAAGACACACGTTTGCTACTCTAGCAGATTACTACAATATGAACCATGTATGTAAAAAACTAATTTTAGGGCATGCTCAAGCGGATATTACTGATGGTGTGTATACTCACAAAAACATTGATATGTTATTCGAGGCAATTTGCCTCTTACCTTAGCATAAATTTGTTACCCATTTGTTACCCATTGATATAATTTTATAGCTTTTTATAGCTTTTCTCATTATTTTAACAAACATGTTAAAATAAGCAAAAACCCTTGATTTACAAGGGTTTAAAGGCAAATTAAATGGTGGCTCGCTCGGGATTCGAACCCGAGACCCTTTGATTAAAAGTCAAATGCTCTACCAACTGAGCTAGCGAACCGAATACTATTAAAATGGCTGCCTCGGCAAGGTTCGAACTTGCGGAATGTCAGAGTCAAAGTCTGATGCCTTACCACTTGGCTACGAGGCAATATATTATAAAAGAAATGGTGGAGGGACATGGATTTGAACCATGGAACCCGAAGGAACAGATTTACAGTCTGCCGCGTTTGACCACTTCGCTATCCCTCCACACGAATGGTGCCGAAAGAGGGACTCGAACCCCCAACCCACTGATTACAAGTCAGTTGCGCTACCAATTACGCCATTTCGGCAAAAATAAAAAAATAAAATGGTGGGCGTTTACGGACTCGAACCGCAGACCCTCTGCTTGTAAGGCAGATGCTCTAACCAACTGAGCTAAACGCCCGTCTTTCATTGACACTTAAAATATTACCAAAATCCTTGCTCGTTGTCAATAAAATTTATTGTTTTTTTTATTAAAATTTTACTTTCTTACAAAAAAAGAAAAAACAAAACTGTTTTTTTCTTAATTTGTAACAAAATATACTTGATACCAGATTAAAAAGCAATAAATATTATAAATTTTTCGACCATTATTTTCTTTTTCTTGATAATGATTTTCTAATAAGTTTAAAATATATTTTTGATCAAAAAATTCTTTTACATATTTTTTAGAAAATGTATTTTTTACCATTTGATAAAATTTTTCTTCTCTAATCCATTTTGAGAATGGAACTGGAAAACCACATTTCCTTCTTTTTGACCATTCTTCTGGAATCATTTCTTTTGAGACATCACGAAATAAATACTTTGTTTCTTTCTTTTTTAGAAGATATTTATTTGGAATGGTTCTTGCAAAGCGAAAGACTTCAATATCCATAAGAGGTGTACGAAGTTCTATGGAATGAGCCATACTCATTTTATCTGCTTTTAGCAAAATATCTTGTGGTAACCAAAAGTGATAATCAATAAACATTTTTTTGGTAATTTCATCTTCATTTTTTATTTTACTATAAATAGGTTCTAGAATATCTTCAATTGTTTCTTCATTTTTTAATTCTTCACAAAGTATCTTATTTGCTTCTTCTGATTCCATAAAACTTCCATGTCCGATATAACGTTTATTAAATGGGAGACCATATTTAATTAAAGTATTTCTTCCTGGAAAATGTGGAAGATGTTTACATAGACCTCTAATTTTACTTCTAATCCATAATGGAATATGTAAATATATTCTTAACAATAAAGGATCATTATATTCATTGTAACCCCCAAACATCTCATCAGACCCTTCTCCTGATAAAGCAACTTTTACTTCTTCTCTTGTTAATTTACTAAGAAAATATAATGGTACTGTGGAAAGATTCGCATGTGGTTCATCTGTATGCCATTGTACTTTTGGTAAAGATAAGAAGAAATCTTCAGGACTAATTTTTTCTCTTTTATTTTTTATTTTTAACATTTTTGATAAATCTAATGCGTACTCGGTTTCATCAAATCCCTCATAGGAAAAACCTACAGAAAATGTTTTGTCTGGTTTTGCTACACTTACTACATAAGAAGAATCTACTCCACCAGATAAATAAGCTCCTACTTCTACATCACTTGTTGTTTGATGATAGTATATAGAATCTTCTAATACTTTTTTCATTTGTTTTTTCATTTCTTGATAACTTTTTGTACTTCCTTTTTCATAAGATATTTCAAAATAAGGTTTTATTTCTAAATTTCCTTCTTTATATTTAAAATAATGTCCTGGTTTTAATTTATAAACATTTTTAAAAAAAGTTTCTTCTTTCACAGAATACTGAAAAATCAAAAACATTTTTAAAGCATCTTTATTTACTTCTTTTTGAAATTCTGGATGAACAAGCATAGATTTTATTTCTGATGCAAATAAAAATTCACCATCTTTTTGATAATAATAAAAAGGTTTCATTCCAAAATGATCTCTTGCACCAATCAATTCTTTTTTTTCTTTATCATATATTACAAAAGCAAACATTCCTCTTAGCTTTTGAAATACTTCTTCTTGCCAAGCTTCATATCCATAAAGGATTACTTCAGTATCTGTTTTAGTTTCAAAAGTATATCCTAATTCTATAAGTTCTTCTTTTAATGATTCATAATTATAAATTTCTCCATTAAAGATAATCGCTTTTGTTTTCTCTTTATTATAAATTGGTTGCCCACCACCTTTAATATCAATAATAGAAAGTCTTCTATGGCCTAATGCAATAGATTCATCTGTATAGTATCCTTCTCCATCAGGTCCACGATGAATGATTTCATCTGCCATCTTTTTAATAATTTTCTCTTTTTCTTTTTTTGTTTTATTATCTATAAATCCTACTATTCCACACATCTTTTATTCCTCCCAGTAACTATTTTCATATTCTTTACTATAATGCCATAATCTTTTTTTAATCATGAGATATCTTTTTAAATTTTTATCTTTTTTACATTCCATTGGACTTACTCTTTTTTTCCACATTAAAAGAGCTTTCTTTTTAAAATCATTATTTTTTACATATTTTTTAATAATTCTTTTTGGTACGAAAGATAATAAACAAGTATTCGTTAAATCTTTTTTTGGTAAATCATGAAGGAGAATTAAATCTTCTACTAAAGTTTCTACTAAATTCGCTCCTAGTGGAGTTAAATAATAACTACTTCTTCCTTGTCTTGCGTTAATTTCTAATACTTTAAATGTCTTGCTTTTTTGATTATATTTTAAATCAAATTCAAAAAATCCATTCATTCCTAATTTTTCCATAAATTTTATCATGTCTTCTTTTATTTTTAAAACATTTCCATCATATAAGTTTAAACCATTTATTAGTGCAGCTGCATTTCCAACCATTGTCTTACTTCTTTCTTGTATTCCAATTTCTGCGAAGCTAATCACTTTACACTTTCCTTTTCTATCTATGTAAAGTACACTGTCAAAGAGATAACTATCATCACCTTCAATGTATTCTTGTAATATTAGACGATCTTTATATCCTGCATCTTTTATTGTTCCTATCACTTTTTTTAATTCTTCTTCGGTTTTAATTTTATATATTTTATGTTTTCCTTTAAAATTTAAATGGTTATATTCTACAACGTTTGCAGGCTTTAAAATGATTGGATAATCCATAGTTGGAAATAATGTATTTTTTTCAATATCAAAATAAAATGTTTCAGGAAATTCTAAATTAGAATTTTTGTATGTTTTATAAAATTTTTCTTTGTTTGTTAAAGTTTCTAATATACTTTCTTCTTGTTTTGGAAAATATAAATTTTTTTCTAATTTTTCTTTATTTCTTGCTAAAAATATAGAATATGTTTCGTTTGTACTAATTGTTAAGATTTTGTCCTTTTCATATTTTTTGGCATAGTCGTTTAAAATTTGGACAAAGCTTTTTTCTTCCCATAAATTTTCTTGATATTCGATTGTTAAAATATTTGAATATTTGGTAAAAGCAAGAGGATTTTTCCCTATTAAATGTGCTTTTATATGATAGGCTTCATAAGTACATCTTGCCATGTAATATGCGTTCGCGTCACTTCCTAAAATTAAAACTTTTAAATTTTTCATAAAACCCTCCTAATAATAAATTTCTTCTTTTTCTTGTTTTCTTTCATGAATTCTTACTACACGATTACTAATATCATTTAGTAAGTGATAAGCATTTTTCTTCGTCTTTCCTACAAGCTTTTTCATAGATTGATTTGGACCAATAATTTCTACTTTTTCTCCTATTTCAATGTAATCTTTTGAAAATACCATAATCATATCCATACTATCTGATACAATAGGATAAGCCTGGTCTTTTATATATACATTTTGAAAAGATGTTGTAACTCCATCCGCATAGCCAATTGGAATAGTAATAATATACCCATCTTCTTTTAAAAGATAACTATTATATCCTACTTTTTCTTCCTTATTCACCTTTCTGATACTCATGGTAGTGGAATAAAGGGAAAATGCTTCTTCTAACTTTAAATCATTTTCTAATATTGTTTTACTACAATGATATTTTTTTTGAAATCTTTTTCTTTTCCAAATTTTTAATTTTGATTTAAAATCTGACCCCTCTTTTTTGCTCTGTGAATATCCATACATAATAATTCCTAAGCGTATTCCATTACAAAAAGGGATTTTTTCATGATTTACTAGAGTTAAACTTCTTCCAAAATGGACAATAGGTATTTCTTTTAAATTTATTAAACTTGTAATTTCTAAAAATTTTTCAATTTGATTATCCCATTCTTTATCCATTACACCCGACGTGGCAAAGTGACTATAAATTCCTTCTAATTGCAAATTTTTACTCGCGTCTATTTCTTCTTTTGCCTTTTTTATTTCTTCTTTTTTCATAAAACCAAGGCGATGCATTCCTGAGTCAATTTTTAAATGTATTTTTAAAGTAGAATAGATATTTATTTGTAATAATTTTTCTAAATATTCTATACTTTCTACAGTTATTGTTACTTCATTATTTACACAATCATCTATATATTCTAAATCAATTGGTTCTAAACATAGAATAGGAATTGTTCGATTATATTTTCTAATTTCTAAAGCTTCTTCTAATGAAGAAATTGCAAGATAATTTATTCCACCTTCGATAAAGTCTGTGATGCATTTTATACCATGATGATATGCATTATTTTTTACTACCCCTATATAATAGGTATAATCGTTATATTTTTGTTTTATTTCTTTAATATTTTTAGTAAGTTTTTCTCCATCTATTTTTGCATAAGTTTTTCTTAGCATGTTATCACATCCTTATAACTATTATAACAAATTTCTTTTAAAGGTTATATAATTTTTAGTGTGTGTAATAAAAAACGTTATATGCACTTTTTTC
>CANSRG010000010.1 GCA_947649355.1 uncultured Mycoplasmatota bacterium
TATTTCAATAATTATCACTTTTTTGTATCTACACACACTATTTGACAATTATCCTGAATTATTTGCAATTATCTACGTTCCAAATACATTGGAAACAATCTTCATAAAAACTACTATAATTTTGGTCCCATCCATCAACCCAACTAAAAACTAAATCTATTACTGCAGGTAAAAAGAAAATACAAACACCCGCAACACAACGGAACAAAAAGGAACGAACTGATTTTTTAATTTCATCATCTTTAGCACCAGTAATTGCCTTAAAAAAATCATAAGCTCCATAAGCAATAATAATAAAAGGAATTAAAATCTTAAGAAGTCTTACTATTTGCCCAATTACAAAGAAGGTTGGTCGAAGCCCCGAATAATCTACCTCAGTATTATTAGAAGAATTATTACCATCTACATCACCAGAAGAAGTTCCCCCTTGATTCTCTCTAGCCATGTAATAATCGCATATGTACCCTCCACCATTTTTAGAACAACAATGAACTAAATTGGTATCTGTCTGTTCATCTTTTCGCTCAGAAAATTCACTTGTTGTCACATATTGCCATTTTGTTTGATCTTGCAAAGTACATCCATTAGTAGTGGTATTTGGTTTTGATTCTTTCTTTTTATAAGAATCGCAATACCAAATCTTTGAACCCTCTTCATTACAACAAACAATTTTCTCATCTTTTGTTTCTTTAGAATTATCTTTTGTTCCCATAACAGTACTTTTATAAAACCATGATTCATCTGCTAAATCACAATAATTACTAGCAAAAACATTAGGAATGAACAAAAAGAAAAAAGCACAAAGAAATAACATTAAATATTTTTTCATACGTTCACCTCACTTACATTCTGTAACTCGAAGTACACACTTTTGACAGGCATTAAAATCGCCTTTTATAGCCACAAAATCACTAATCATTGAAAAGACAACACTTACAATAGTAGGAATAAAGAAAATAACTACACCTGCTATCGCTCTCATCAATAAAGAATGCGTAGCTTTTTTAATTTCATCATCTTTAGATGCTGTAATAGCTCGGAAAAAATCAACAACTCCATATAAAATAATTAAAAAAGGAATTAAAATTTTTACTACTAAAACTACATTTCCAATAAATTTTAAAGGTTCTTTTAATTTTTGACAATTATCTGTAACAGGAGGAATTTCTTCTTTTGGTGGAATGTGAATAGAGCCAGAATTATTAGAAGAACCAATATCTTCTCCCTTATCAATTTTATCTTGGAATGTTTGATTAAAATAATAAATATCGCCAGATTCTCCTGGACCATCTCCATTATTCATAACTACACGGTCTTTAGTAGTAACAAAAGCATTTTGTTCCATTAACTCATCAAATGTATATTTTTTACAAGAAGATTCAGTCTTACAAAGAACATATTTATTATTTTTATCAACATAGTAAAACATTCTTGTCGTGCCTGTTAAAGTATCATTATATAATTGCTGTGCATATTCACTAAAACTATAAGAAATACCTTGATACATAATACGATTATTCGCAAAAGAAGCTCCATCTGCACCAGGTTGAATTTCTACACATCCTGGACTTGTTCCAGAACATAAATTATAATTTCCATTTTCTAATTTATAATAATAATGATTTGATAAATTTTCTGCAAATACAGGTGTTAAAAAACCTACAAAAAGAAATATCAAAAAGAAAAATAATCTTTTTTTCATTAGTTACCCATCCCTTCTATGTGACAACTAGAACTATTGCAACTATTGACATCACAATCTTTATTAAACAAACATTCTGTACAACAACACCAAGAATTTTTATACTCACTCCACTCATTTATCATATTTAAAAGAACTTGAAGAATACCTGGAAGTAAGAATATGAAAAGGCCTGCAACGATACGAATTCCAATCGATTTAATTGCTTTTTTTATTTCATCATCTTTAGAAGAAACCATGGCCTTATATAAATCATAAGCACCATAAACAATAATTAAAATAGGAACTAAAATTTTCACTAAACGAAGAATTACTCCTACAAACTTCATAGGTTTACGATAAGATGGCATACTACAAATTGTTTCCATATCTGTATCTTTGATAGGATAATTCACATCATAATCTGGTGACTCAGTATTAAAATCATCCTCATTAGGAGGAGTAACATCTTCTTCATCAGAAGAATCGGATACCAAAGAAAGTCTATATCCATCAAAACCTTCTACATCTTCCTCTTTAAATCCGGCATAAACTTTATAATTGAACAAAAAATTATTAACGATCAAAATAGGATAACATTTTTCATATTCTTTATAATAAAAGTCTAAACTCTTCCAATTTTTTACATCTTCACGATTCCCTTGACCATCATTGTTGTATATATCTTTACAATTATTCTCGTCCTTACAATAAGTTCTAATATGAGCAGTCGGTCTATCATTTTCATCAAATGAAACAACAACATCATTTCCAATAGAATCCTCATATTTACATGTTCGTGTAATCTCCTTTGCAGAAACTTGACTTACACTAAATAAAAGAAGAATCAAAAATAAAAAATACTTCACTTTTTTCATACCAATTCCCCACTTTTTGTTAAAGCTAATATTATTATAACAAAGAAAGAAAAAAATAACTAGAATATTTTACATATCTAGTCACTTTCTTCAATTTTACATTTATTTTCATCAAAAGGATCTAAAATACAATTTACACAATTACTTGCTTTATTATTTTCTTTACTACCTATAATATCCGAAGCTAAATCAAACACAAATTGTAAAATCCCTGGTAATAAAAAGATTAAAACAGCTATCCCAATACGTTTCAAAATATTTACAACATATTTTTTAGCATCTTCGGTTTTCCCAGCAGTAATAATTAAAAATAAATTACGTGTTCCCATATAAATAATTAAAACAGGAACAAAAATCTTGACAATATAGATTAAAATTCCTAAAAATTTTAAAGTTCTTGATACAGTAGGAATTTCACAAAAACCACTTAAACTAATATCACATTCTCCATTTTCACACAAGCGAATTGGTGTAAAACCAGGTTTTGTATGCTCGTTTCCATTTTTATCATTGACTTGATCTTGATTTAAAATCTCTCGATCTTCCTCAGCTACCAAAGTCATTTCCAAAGAATGAGAAGAATCTGGCTCACTACGAATAGTTTTCTTTGTTTTAGCAGATTTATCTATCCATAAAGAACCTTGTTCCTCACAAGACGAGGCTATTTGAAAAGAAGAATCAGGAGTTAAAGTATATCTTAAAGTTTCATTAACACTTTCATATTGAATAAAAAATTTTGGTACTCCATTTGCTACAACATATAATACATGAGCATTATTAGTTCCTGGTAAACCACCATTCGCATCATACTCACAAGACATATATTCTCCAAGAGTTTCAGAAATATTCACAGAAGAAGATGATTTATCTTTATCTAATTCTCCTACTATAAACAATAAATCCATCGATCTACATATTTCTCTTTCCGCACAAAGGTCATAAGAATTACCAAAAGCACCAAGAGCTCGATAAATATTATTGGGACAAGTTAGTTCAGTTTTATCTTTACTTAAAAACGATTCAATTAACAAATTAGATGTATAAACAGGATAAAACTGTGAAGGTCTATCTTCGCGAGCCGAAACTTTTTGATTTTTATCAACAGTAACAATAATCTGTGGATCATTATCTCCCATATTATAATAACAAACAAGTTCTTCTCCTACCTCTTCTTCTTCATTTAAAGAAATTTGTTTAGCACTACCATAAGAATAATATTTTCCACTACTAGTAGTTTGATTTTGAATATCATTTAAATCATTACTAAAATATGCTTTTACACCATCTGTAAAAAAATGTCCCTGCTCATAACTAGGAGAAGAAGTTTGCACGGTTGCATAAGTTGGACAAGTACCTAAAGAAGAACGTAAATGTTGATGAACATCAAAATTACTTGTTCCTGCTTCATCGACCCAAACACGTCTTCCTCCATTCGGAGTCCAATAACAATCTAGAACAACATGACCAAAACTAGAATTATAACCCATATCGCAAGTCATCGTGCCATCAATAGCATTATTAGATGAAACACTAGGAATTTGGTATTCACATTGAAACAAAGTATCTTCTAAAGCATATACAGTTTGACAACAACTTATAATAAGAATAGTAAAGAATAAATATTTGAGTTTTTTCATAACAATCCTCTTCCTTTTCTACTACTAGTATATCAAGAACAAAAAAAAAAAACTAGTCAAAACTAGCTTATTTCCATGCTTCTTCTGCAGCCCCTTCACATTCAGGGTCATTAGGACTTGTAATACAATGACGACAAACATCCCAATCTTCTTTAGCTCCAGAATCTCCAAAGTTAGAAATCATTCCAAATACAACATTAACAAGTGTTGGAATAAAGAAAATAATAACTGCAGAGATTGCTCTCATAGCTAAAGATTTTGTAGCCTTTTTAATCTCGTCATCTTTAGCAGCAACTACAGCTTTTCCTAAATCAAGCATTCCCCAAATAATAAGTAAAATAGGAATTACTATTTTAGCAACTAATAATACAATACCTACAATTTGCCAAATGTTAGCCGTATTAGCACAAAAACCATTTGCTTCTGTTCCAGGATTAACCATAATATAAACCTCATTTCTTTCTGTTACATAAGACTATTATATAAATAAAATAAGTCCTTGTCAAATTCTTTGTATAAAAAGTGTAAAGGAAAATTAAATTTCTTCAATTTTCATTAAATTTGTTGTTCTATTTTCATCAGTATTAGGAAATCCTCCAGTAATAACAACAACATCTTTTTCTTTTAAATCCATAAATTCTTTTGCTTTTAATACACTATTTTTCAAAACTTCATCAGTAGAATTCATTAAAGGCATCAATGTTGGATAAATACCATAATTTAAAATTAAACGTCTTCCATCTTTTTCATTAGGAGTTAAAGCAAGTATAGGTGCTTTTGGTCTAAAATTACTAATTAGTCTTGCAGTTCTTCCATGTACAGTTGCAGTGGTAATTAACTTAGCACTTAAACGATTTGCAGTATCTACAACAGCAGTCGCGATGGCATCTCTTGCATTAGTAACAAAACGCATTTCTTCAATGTAATTATAATCAGCATATTGCTCAGTTACTTCACATATTCTAGCCATAGCCGCGACAGTTTCAATAGGATGTTTTCCAATTGTAGTTTCTCCAGATAACATAACTGCATCAGTTCCATCTAAAACAGCATTTGCAATATCACTGGTCTCTGCTCTTTTTGGACGAATATTATCCATCATTGTTTCAAGCATTTCTGTTGCAACAATACAGATTTTGTTTTTACGACGAACAATTTTTATCATTTCTTTTTGACGAATTGGCACAAGTTCACTAGGAATCTCAGCTCCTAAATCACCTCTTGCTACCATAACGCCATCACTTACATCTAAAATTGCTTCCAAATTTTTAACTCCTAAAGCACTTTCAATTTTACAAATAATTTGTAAATCTTCTCTTCCATATTCTTTTAAAATTTCTTTCACTTCTAAAACATTTTCTGGAGTAGATACAAAAGAAATAGCTAAAAATTCTCCACCATGTTCACAAGCATACTTAATATCTTCTAAATCAGCATCACTAACATAAGGAATATCAAGGTTTACACCAGGTACACTCATACTCTTACGATTTCCAAGAGTTCCACCAGAAATAATTTTACAAGTAATACCATCTTCCTCAACACTAAGAACTTCTAATTTCATCTTAGCATTTTCAAGTAATACTGTATCACCTATTTTAACAGAAGATAAAGCAGAAGGATGATTTACAGAAAAACGCTCACTAGTTCCAAGAACACTTTCTTTTACAATACGAATTGTTTTACCATTTTCTAATAAAATACCATCGCCTTCCATTACTCCACTACGAAACTCAGGCCCTTTTGTATCCCATAAAATAGCTACACTTAATCCAGTTCTTTTACGTACTTCACGTACTGAATCTTGAGCTTTTTGTCTTTCTTCTAATGTAGCATGAGAAAAATTGATACGCGCAACATTCATACCATTTAAAACCATTTGTTCCATAACATCTGCATCATTACTATTAGGTCCGATACTACATACAATTTTTGTTTTTTTCATAATATAAAAACACTCCTTTTCAAACTAGAAAAATTCTACTACGTTTTCATCGAAAAATCAAGTATAACAATGAAAAAATAAACCAAAATAACAATGGTGAGACAAATGAATTTAGAAAAACTAAAACAAAACTTAATTGATTTAATTATAAACAGTACTACAGCATTTACATGTATAAATTACATAAAAGAAATCTTAAAAGAACATAATTTTAGAGAATTAGAAGAACAAAATATTTGGAATATACAAGAAGGAAACTATTTTGTAACCAGAAACGATGCCTCTTTAATTGCTTTTAAAATAGGAAAAGAAAAAGATAATTTTTCCATTATAACAACCCATTCTGATACTCCATCTCTTCTTTTAAAACCAAAAGGCGAAAATGTAAAAGATAAGTTTTTAAAATATAATATCATGCCTTATGGAGGATTATTAAATTATGGTTGGTTAGATCATCCCCTTTCTTTAGCAGGAAGAATATTTATAAAAAAAGAAAATAAAATAAGAAAACAAATTATTGATTTAAAAAAAACAGTTGCCATAGTTCCTAGTGTTGCTATCCATCAAAATGACAAAGCAAATACCAATTTAGATTTAAATAGTCAAATTGATTTACAACCTATTTTTACAATAACGGAAAAAGAAACAAGTTGGCAAAAATTATTAGAAAAAGAATTAAAATTAAAAGAAAAAGAAGAAATTATAGATTATGATTTTTTCTTGTACAATAACGAAAAACCAACATTTATGGGATTAAATGAAGAAATGTTAGTCTCTCCAAGAATTGATAATATTACAAGTGTCAGTGCCTCATTAGAAAGCTTTTTAGAAAGTAAAGATAAAAATATCAATGTGTTTTGTACATTTAACAATGAAGAAATAGGAAGTCTTACAAAAGAAGGCGCAGATAGTAATTTTTTATTAGATACCCTAAAAAGAATTGCGGGAAATTTAGAATTAGATATTGCAAGTACTTTAGCAAAATCATTCATTATAAGTTCTGATAACACTCATGCAGTTCATCCAAATCATGAAGAATTTAAAGATGATACTGGCTTTGCTTATTTAAACGAAGGGTTTTGTATTGTAAAAGAAACAGAATCCACGACAAATGCTTATTTTGGAAGTATATTAAAAACAATATGTCAAAAACATAAAATAAAATATCAAAATGCTACTGCAAAAAATGATTTAACTGGTGGTTCTACATTAAGTGGTTTATCACTAAGACATGTCAGTGTTACATCAATTGATATTGGTCTTCCCCAACTAGCCATGCATTCTTCTATTGAAGTTTGTTCGATTAAAGATTATTATGAATTATATAAAATAATGAGTGCATTTTATAACACAAAGATTATAGAAACAAAAGAAAGTACCAAACTTATTTAGCACTTTCTTTTTTTGTAGTTTTCTTTTTTTCAGAAACATTCTTTTTTGTTGTTTTCTTCACAACCTTTTCTTCTGATTTTTTAAGTTCCTCACGTGGAATTTCAAATTCAGCTTCCATAACTTTTTGCTCTTCTTTTACTTTTTCTTCTTTTTCTTTATTTTCCAAAATTGTACTAACTACCTTAGTATTTCCAACAAAATCATGAAGTCCTCGCCCATCTTGTCGAACCAATGCCATAAACAAAATAACATATAAAATAATAGAACCAACAAGATTTACATTACTATAAATGGAATAATAATTATCTACAGAAAAAATATATACAATTGCTTGTAAAGCAATAGTAATAAGCATATTAGATAACACAATACTACGTAAAAAATAATTTATAAATCCAGCTTCTTTTTCGTCATTTCGCACTACTCGTATTTGAAAGAAACGTTTACCAAGCGTTTGTCCATGGAAGAAATATTGAAATAGAACAAAATAAAGAAAAATACACACCAAATCAATAATTACATAATTCGTATTTAATCGATAAATTTGATAAGCAATCGGTCTATAAGCCTGTTCATATTCTTCCATACTAATCTCATTTTGATCGAGTTGTTCTCTTACCATCACAAGCTCATTGTATTTCTCAGAATACATAAGACGATTAGGATTTAAAAAAGGAATATAAGAAAACAATGAGACTACAAGAGAAATAATGAGTAAATCAAACACATAAGCCCCTGCTCTTTTAAAAAATAAACTTGTCAAAAAATGACCTCCTATCAATAAAAGAATTATATCACGAGTTAATAAGGATTAAAAGATTAAGTTTCATCTAAATAATTTTGAACTTCAATCGCCGCGATAGTTCCATCACTAACTGCAGTTGTAAGTTGACGTACTTTTTTTTCACGAACATCTCCTACAGCAAAAAAGCCAGGAACAGAAGTTTGTAAAAATAAATTAGTTAAAATATATCCATTAGAATTAAGTGGAACAAAATCTTTTAAAATAGAAGTATTAGGAATAGACCCAATCGCAACAAAAACACCATCTACAAAAATTTCTTCTTTCTCATCTTCTTTTTGTAGCACAACTTTTTCAATTTTTTGTTCTCCAAGTATATCTGTAACTACTGTATTTTGTAAAACAATAACATTTTTCTTTTCTTTTAACTTTTGAATATGAATCGGTTCTGCCCGAAACTCTTCTCTTCGATGAATAAGATATACCTTTTCACAAATATTAGATAAATAAAGAGCATCATCAACCGCGGTATTACCACCACCAACTACACAAACCGTCTTGTCTTTAAAAAAAGCCCCATCGCAAGTTGCACAAAAGCTAACTCCAGAACCAATAAAACGGTCAAAAGAAGCAAAAGAAAGCTTTCTAGGATGAAGACCCGCTGCATAAATAAGTGTCTTACTTTTGTATTCTTGAGAAGAGACATTTACCAAAAAGAAATCTTTTTCTTTTGTAATTGAAGTAACTTCTCCATACAAAGATTCCATCCCCATTCCTTTTGCTTGCTCATAAAATAAATTTCCAAGTTCTAATCCTTTAATACTAGAAAATCCTGGATAATTCATTACATTAGAAGATTTAAGAATCTGACCTCCAAATGCTTCTTTTTCAATTACTAAAACTTTTTTACATGCTCGAAGTAAATAAATAGCCGCGGTTAATCCAGCAGGCCCACCTCCAACAATTATTGCATCATACAAAATAATCACCCTTTTCTAAAAGAATTATATCGAAAAAAAAAGAACAGAACAAGAGAAAATTATTTTTTCAATTCTCTTTGATATCTAGTTTCATAAAAAAGATGTTGTCGCATATCAATAAAAGTATCTAATTCTGTAAAAATATAATCTTTTTCTAAAACCAAGAAATCCAAATCAATAATTACTAAATCTTTAACTTTTTTTAAAGGAATATCATTCCCCAAATAACCAATTGTCGAAGGATTTACAAAAAACGGATAATTAAAATCAAGTAGTCTTCCAACATTTTGTTCTTTTGGATCTAACCAAATAACACCATTTTGACGTGTTTCTTTATATAATTTGTAAACATCTTCCAAAGAAATATTAGTCGTATCACAAAAACAGGAAATTTCAAAATACAAATTTAACTCTTTTATTTGTTTACGAACCATTGGATAAAGAAAAGAAGAACAAGGCGGAATATTAAAAAAAGAATGTAATCTACCTACTTTAAATACATAATTACGAAAACGAAAAACGCTACAAAATGCTCCCGAAGTTAAAAATTGTAAATCAGAAAATTTTAATTGTTCAAGATTCAATAAATCTTCTAAAATAAGAGATAATACAAAATATTCTTGAAAAGCCTCTTCTGGAATTTGATAAAAAATAGCATAAAGTTTATTTTTATAAAGGGAAAATAAATGAGAATAATGTTTTGAGTGTTCTAAAGATTTTAAAATATCAAAAAAAGAAGAAGAAAAAGATAAATTTTCAAAAACAGCTTGCAATTTCTGATAATCATTTAAAATATTTAAAATAAGTGGATTATCAAATTCCTCATAATGAGAAAGAAAATATTGGACATAACTATTGATATTTAAAAACTTACAAAATCTTGAATCTTTAATAGATAAAAAATCTAATTCAAAAACAAAAGAAGAAATAAGCATTGGAGATACTAAAAAAAGTTCTAATAACAAATCTAAATAAAGTGTATAATCTTTTAGCAAAAAAGTAAAAAGAGATTTTTTTAATTTAGAACTTTCTGACGTTTCTACATAAGAAATTAACTCAGTAGTTCTAAAAATTTTTAATAAAAAGTCAGGATAATCTACTAAAACATAATCATCAACTAAATTTTTATAAAAAGGATTTTCATGAAAAGAAATTATATCTGCTTTTGTAAAAGAATGAATAGAACCATTCATAGATATAAAATCAAAAACATTCCTTCGACTAGTAGAAGTATTAGAAATCCAATTTTGATAAATACTAGAATGCAAACAAACTCCCCCTTAATAAAACAAATAATATCCTAAAAAAGAAAAAATGTAAAGAAAAAAAGATATTTACTGAAAAGCAAATACCTTATTTTAAATTAGCTAAAAGTTCTTCTTTTTTCATAGTAGAATAACCTTTTACACCTTGTTGTTTCGCAATATTTTTTAATTCTGCTAAAGTCATTTTACTATAATCATTAGATTCTACTTTTTTAGTTTCTTTTTTTTCTTCTTTTACAACTTCTTTTTTCTTTCCACTTGTTAAAGCTTCTTTAGAAACTGCAACTAATTCTTTAAATGCAGTTGGATTATCAATAGCAACTTCAGATAACATTTTACGATTGATTTCAATTCCTGCAATAGAAAGACCATTCATAAATTTAGAATAACTAATTTCATTTTCACGACATGCAGCATTGATACGAGTAATCCATAGTCTTCTAAAATCTCTTTTCTTTTGTCTTCTATCTCTATAAGCATATGCTCCACTATGGAAAACTTGCTCTTGAGCTGTTTTATATAAACGATGTTTACTTCCAAAATAACCTTTAGCTTTTTTTAAAACTTTTCTTCTTCTGTTTTTAGAAACAGTTCCACCTTTAACTCTTGCCATATTTACACCACCTTACTAGATAACAGATTTAATTCTGCTAGCTTCTCCTTTACTTAATGTTCCTTTGTTACGTCTTTGACGAATTTGTTTTGCACTATCCTTATTTGTTTGATGGTTTCCGCCACTTTTCTTATAAGTTAATGTACCATTCTTTTTCTTTTTGAAAACTTTACTACTTGCTTTATGAGTTTTCATTTTTGGACCTTTTGCCATTACTTCTATTCCTTCTTTCTTACTTTATTTTTTTGGTGCTAAGAGAATAAACATATTTTTGCCCTCTTGTTTTACTTGAGTTTCAATCATGCTTACATCACTTAAATTATCTGCAAATTTCAAAAGTACCTCACGACCAAGTTCAGGATGAGACATTTGTCTTCCTTTAAAACGAATAGAACCCTTTACCTTATGCCCTTTTAATAAATATTCTCGAGCATTTTTTACACGTGTATTAAAATCTTGAATATCAATAGTTATAGATAAACGGTATTCTTTTAATTCCTTATTCGTTTCCCTTTGTTTTTTCATTGCTTCTTTTTGCTTTTTTTGTTTTTCATACTTATACTTATTATAGTCAATAATCTTACCTACAGCAGGAGTAGAATTCCCACTCATAAGTACTAAATCAAGCCCTGCAAAATTAGCAATTGTCTTCGCATCTTCTAAACTTTTGATTCCCATTTGTTCCCCATTAGGACCAATTACCATTAGTTCAGAAACACGAATAGCATCGTTAATTGGTAACTCATCTGTTTTCTTTGCTATATAAATGCACCTCCATACAAATGAAAAGGCAGATACCTAGTATCCACCTAAAACCAAAGAATAAAATACAATTCTAAAAGCTTTAAAACCTAGTACCCTAAGCACTCAGGTGAATGGTGGATCCATTTCTTCCTTTTTCATAACAAATTTAGTTTACAAAATAAATGTATGCTTGTCAACCTTTTTTAACACGATTTTAAAATCTTAGCATTTTTTCTTCTGTAATTTAATTTCTTCTTGTAACTCTTTAGTATCTTCTAAATTTAATGATTCTAATATAGAGTTGTACTCTTGACAGAAACGATATTGAAAACCAAAAATAAATCCAGAAGTAACGAAAAATAATATTAATTCAGGTATAATACAATCTATATAATCTTTAAGAGAAACATTATAAGGAATTGTTTTTTCTTTATTTTCTGACATAAGTATTAATTCTACATAACTATCTTTTCTTGATAATTCCTCTTCTGTTAAATAAACAGACCTTTTTGTAGATTGGGCAACAGGCTTTTTAAAAATATCTGAAAAACAAACATCAGGGTTCAATAAATCTTCTGGATTTATATCTAACTTAGAATCAAGTATATAAGTAGAAACTACTTGTTCATACTCTTCCTCAAGGATATTAAAATGCCAAGGCTCATAAACATTTACAATATCTACAAAGAATGGTCTTTTTTCAAAATATTCTCTATGATTTGTCTTTCCCAAACTATCTATAGTATCCTCTACAATATATCTTTTTGTGTTAGTTTTTTCTCGAAATTGAACCAAAAAAGAACACCCACTAACAATAAGACTTCCAGCAATAAGATAAGGAGCAAGAATTCTATGATAACATTTTTTTAACTTTTTACTTTCCTTTTTCTTCTGTTTATTTCTACTTTGTCTTTCTTGCAATTCCTGCTTTAAAAGAGTTAAATTTCTTTCATACTCTATTTTTTCCATAAAAATACCTCCAAACTAAAAGATATAATAACTAAATTTTTAAAAAAGTAAAGAAAAATTAAAATTCTTTACAAAAACGATTTTAAATCTTAGTGTTTTTTCTTCTGTAATTTAATTTCTTCTTGTAACTCTTTAGTATCTTCTAAATTTAATGATTTTAATATAGAGTTGTATTCTTGAAACAAACGATTTTGAAAATCATAAATAAGTCTAGAAATAACGAAAAATAATATTAATTCAGGTATAATACAGTCTACATAATCTTTAAGAGAAACATTATAAGGAATCGTTTTTTCTTTATTTTCTGACACAAGTACTAATTTTACATAACCATCTTTTCTGGATAATTCCTCTTCTGGTAAATAAACAGACTTTCTTGTAGATTGGTCAAGGGGCTTTTTAAAAATATCTGAAAAACAAACATCAGGTTTCAATAAATCTTCTGGATTTATATCTAACTTAGAATCAAGTATATAAGTAGAAACTACTTGTTCATACTCTTCCTCAAGGATATTAAAATGCCAAGGCTCATAAACATTTACAATATCTACAAAGAATGGTCTTTTTTCAAAATATTCTCTATGATTTGTCTTTCCCAAACTATCTATAGTATCCTCTACAATATATCTTTCTGTATTATTTTTTTCTCGAAATTGAACCAAAAAAGAACACCCACTAACAATAAGACTTCCCGCAATAAGATAAGGAGCAAGAATTTTATGATAACATTTTTTTAACTTTTTACTTTCCTTTTTCTTTTGTTTATTTCTATTTTGTCTTTCTTGCAATTCCTGCTTTAAAAGAGTTAAATTTCTTTCATACTCTACTTTTTCCATAAAAATACCTCCAAATGAAAAGATATAATAACTAAATTTTTAAAAAAAGTAAAGAAAAATTAAAATTCTTTACAAAAAAACTAGATATTATTTTCCTTATAAATTCTAGATGCTTCATCTAATTCTTTTAATAAAGCATCAATTTCATCTGCACTTTGAATTCTTACTCCACTCGCAAACTTATGCCCACCCCCATGATAACGAGAAGCAATTTCATTGATAATAGGCCCTTTACTTCTTATATTCACTTTATAAAGATTATTTTTTGCATCATAAGTTACAAAAGCCCAAACAAAAACATCTTTGATAAAATTAAAATCATTGATCATATTAGAAGCCGTAGAAGCATCTACTCCATATTCTAAAATTACTTCATTACTTATTTTAACATAAGCAAATCCATTTTCCGTAACTTCTAAATGCCGAGACAAATAACCGTGAAAACGAATTTCTTCTAAAGGACGTTCATAAAGCTTTTCATACAATTTTGTAAAAGGAATTTTTGTTTGTTTTAACAAATCTGTAACAATTTGAAAAGTTTCCACACTTGTATAAAAAAGTAAAAAACGATTGCTATCAGATACAATTCCACAAAATAAATTACTAGCAACATTTGGAGTAATCGTATAATTACTGGCAAGCAAAAGCTTTGCAATCATTTGACAAGTACTAGAAGAACCTTCTTCTATCCATTCAATTCCACCAAAATCTTCTTCAAAAGGATGATGATCAATTTTAATAACTTCACTAAATTTTAATTCTTCCACTCCATCCACTCGGTAAAAATTAGGAACATCAAGAGTAATTAAAAGAGGTTTATGTAAAGTAGAAACATCAATACGATCTAAAGTTCCAAATTTTCGAAATTTAGAAACCCCCACTCCAATTGCATAAACTTTCTTTTTAGGATATTGTAAAGCTATCGCATCTCGAAGAGAAATTTGACTACAAATAGCATCAGGATCAGCTCCGACATGTCTTGCAATTACAATCGTATCGTATTGTTTTATTTTTTTTAAAATTTTCTTGATGACATCACTTTTCATGAAAAACCTCTTTCTATAATCTAAATATTAGAATATGTATCCCTAGCTATCATAACTTCTTCATCAGTTGGAATAACATAAGCAGGAATAGTAGAATCTAAAGTCGTAATTAACCCTTCATGTAAATCATGATAACTAGCAATACTATGATTAACTTCTACATTTTCTTTTACTCCTAAAAAAGCTAATTTCTCTAAAATTTTTCCTCGTTCAAATGCTCCATTTTCTCCTACACCTGCAGTAAAAATAATAGCATCGCAACCTTCTAATTCAAAATAATATTTTGCAATATAATCTACAATTCTTTTCACAAACATAGAAAGTGCTAACTTACTTTTTTCTTCACCTAATTTTACATGATCATAAATATCACGCATATCGCTATATTCCTCACTAATTGCAAGAATACCACTTTCTTTATTTAAAATTGTATTTAATTCAGATGGACTAAGTCCTAACTTTTCTTGAATATGAAGTAAAATAGTCGCGTCAATATCTCCACATCTAGTTCCCATAATAAGTCCTGCATTTGGAGTAAATCCCATAGAAGTATTGATACATTTTCCATTTTTAACCGCGCTTATACTTGCTCCTGAACCAATATGACAAATAATAAGTTTTAAATCATTTCTACCTAAAAGATTACTCATATATTGAGAAATATATTTATGACTTGTTCCATGCGCTCCATAACGTCTTACTTTATGTTCTTTATACCAACTCATTGGTAGAGCATATAAATAATTTTCTTTTGCAATAGTTTGATGAAAAGCAGTATCAAAAACAGCAACATGAGTAGCATGTGGAACAACACTTTGTGCAGCTTTTATTCCTAAAACAGCAGCTGGATTATGTAAAGGTGCTAAAGAAGACAAAGATAAAATATCATCCAGTACTTCTTCTGTAATTACAACACTCTTATCATAATGGTCAGCTCCTTGAACAATTCTATGACCTACACCAGATATTTCTTCATAAGAATCCACAATCTTCAAAGAAAGTAGTTCTTCCATCAAAATTTGAAAAGCAGTCGTATGATCTTTTAAATCTCTTTCTTTTTTTATCTTTTCTCCTTGAAATTTAATCGTATAAAATCCATTTGATATTCCAATTCTCTCAAAAGAACCACTCGTCAAAACTTTTTCTTCTGGCATTAAAAATAATTTAAATTTTAAAGTAGAACTCCCAGCATTTACTGATAATATTTTCATAATTTTTCAACTCCTATTACCATTATACAAAAAAAAAAGACATTTTACTATCTTTATTTTCAGCAAATTCTAAAAGAAAAATGTCAAAATACTAGATTACTTTTTAATTGATTTGAAATTTTGGAGGAGAGATATGAGAAAAAATAGAAACCAATCAATATAATTATTATATGGCTATAATTTTATAAAAGTAAATGAAGATTATTTTATAGCTTTACTTTCAAAAAAAAATAGTATTCTATCTCATGACACTTTTTTTATGTTTTTCTATGATGCAAAGAAACTTCTTTAGTAATCTTTAGGTAACGTTTTTATGTAATTAAAGAAAAAAAAAGAAAGAAGTTCATCAAAAACTTCTTCCATAATTACTTTTTTAAACTATATTTTTATTCTACTCTCCATGGGTCATCCCACGTTCCACTTCCTAATTTTAGACTACCTACTTTTAGATTTATGACTGGACGCACACCACTAAAAGTATAATGTGCATTGACATCTCTATAAGCATCTCCTGTCCCACCCACGACTCTTACAGTGGGAGAATCGATTTGATAATAAGCTGGCGACATTGTCAAATAAGTATTTCCTGTATACAAGTAATATTTATTATTACTAGAAGAACCACCTGCTATAGAAGCCTCATCTGTATTTATAAGTCCTATTGAATATTTTAAATCTCCATTTCCTACTCCTTTATCATTTACTGTGAATCGGTCATTTTGCTTTTTACAGGTAAGAGATATTTTATTAGTATTATACCACTTATAAGCTGTTTTCTCTGGTCCATAACCAAGTTGATTATAACTATTTGGCGAATTCCCATCATACAAACTACGTTCATTACAATAATACGAATCTGCAAGGTATCTTTCATATTCAGTATCTTTAAAATGATTCTCATACCACGTATCTAAATATTCTTTTATCGTACTATCGTTAATATTCGTCTGTGCTTTCTCTATTGACGTTGTTCCGTAAGCAATATATTTATAATAAATCATATTGTAATCATCTGTCTTTCTTAAAGAAACATTTGTTACATGACTAAGAACTTGACATGTCTCTGTACTACTTGTACTTCTACAAGTATATAGTCCTACTGCATCTTTTGTTAAATTACTTCCAAGTATTCCTTTGACTTCTCCTGATAACTGAAATCTATCACTTGTCTCATCATAAGTATATTCTGTGCTATAATACAAAGTTGTTGTTTTATTATGCCGACTATCATCAGTTTCTAGACTTTCTTCTACTATTCCATCTCTATTTCCATACATATATCCTACTCCAGCATTGTCATGACGAATATAAGAATTGATAGATTCTAGTACATTGTCCTTCTTCCAATATTCATTATATGAACTTGTCCCTATTTGACTATATTTTGTAGTAGAATCATCATAACCATTTGTTAATACTTCTTCTTTATTTTCTAAAGAGTCTATTACACTCGCATCTCCTGCATATATCATTCTTATTGACCCATCTCCATTAAGTCTTAGAATTCGCCAGTAATATCCTCCAAACTTCACATAGTTGTTATTTACTATTCCTCTATAATAATAACTTGTTCCATAATCATCTGGTGCGCTACAAACATAGCCTTTCATATCTTCTTTTTTATTTACATATATCGTTCCATCATTTACAATTGGACATTTTCCACTTGTATCTACACTAGCCATGACCTGACAATTCATATTATTCTCGCCATATTTATTTACACATACTTCATAATCACTTGGTATATGGTCTACATAACTTGAAGTAATTGTGATTTTACTTAACATAGTTTTATTCATATAGGCTTCTTCTGCTGGTGTTTCCTCATCCATCCATAATCTTAAATAAAACGTTTCACTTTCCTTTGGGTTTAAATATCCTGTTTTTAATTTATAAGCTTTATTTGCTTCTGTTAATGTTGTTTTCACACTTTCATTTTGAGTTAATATTTTTATATCATCATTTAAACTTGCTTTTATATAATCTAAGTTTTCTAAACTACTACTCGTCAATACTTCTAAATTGATTTGATAGGTGGCTAATTCATTACAATTATTTGTTATTGTAAATTCATAAGGATTAAAATTACTTCCTTCTTCATCAGTTACAGGAAACACTTCCTCTAATTGGATTGGTGCTTTTTCATTTTGTAATTTCACGTTAAAACAAGCTGTACTCATTTTGTTTGTTTCTGTTTGCTTGAGTGTTAATTGCCAAATTGCATAACTTATTCCTACTACACAAAATATTCCTATTAGTATTCCTACTACTAATAATACTTTTTTCTTTGTCATATATAAACCAACTTCCTTTTCCTAATATGTCCTTATATTTTTCTTTTCTTTATTATTGTACCATCATACCCCCCCCCCTAAGTCAATTTACATTTCATTGACATTTACTGTAAATATGCAAAAAAAGAGTTTATAAAAGTAAAAAGAAAAAAGAAGTCGAAACTTCTTCTTTTGACAATTTTAAATCCTTCATTTTTTTATTTAAAGTATTTACACAATTGCCTCATTTTTATTTAGGAAAACAATTTGGTCCACTTGAAAAAACAGAAATTATTTCTTCTTCTTCTGAAAAACTTGACTCCAAATGAGTTTCATAAGGACTTAAAAAATAATTTTTAATTTCTTTTGTAGGAGAATCTTCTAATAAATCACGTGCAAATAATTTCATCTTCATCACCTATCATTATTATGTATAAAATAAGAAAAAATTATACAAAATAAAAATGGTGATTATATGAAAGAACAATATTTTAATCAAAGAATTAACTGTAATGTTACAAAATGTAAATATCATGATAAATTACATGAAAAATGTACATTAGGTTCTATAACAGTTAACAATAATCATGAAACAAATACAATTTGTAAAAACTATGAAGAAAAATTATCCAAAGAAGGATAATTTTTTTAAAGTAAATCTAAAAACTCATTTGTATTATCTGATTTTATAACTTCTGCATTTTCTATCGCTTCACGAATTAAAGCCTCATAAGGAATAAGATTTTCATATTCCACACATTTTTCTAATTGAGGATTGATAACAGGATGCTCTGGAACAAAAATGGTACAACAATCTTCATAAGGAAGAATACTAGTTTCATAAGTTCCAATTTTTTTTGCAATATCTATAATTTCTAATTTATCAAAACAAGCAACAGGACGAATGACAGGCATATGAACGACTTCATTGATAACACTCATACTAGATAACGTTTGACTAGCTACCTGACCAATACTTTCTCCATTTACAAGAATTTTACAACGATTTTTATACGCAATACGAGCCGCAATTCGATACATCATTCTTCTCATAATAGTAATTAAATAATCATGAGGAATATTTTTATAAATAGCTTCTTGAATATTAGTAAATAAAATCACATGTACTTTAATAGTTTCTCCATAACTAGCTAAAGTATTTGCTAAAGATAAAACTTTATTTTTCGCTTCTATACTTGTATGAGGAGGACTTTCAAAATAAATTGCTTCTAATTTTACTCCTCGCTTCATAGCTAAATACCCAGAAACAGGACTATCAATTCCACCAGAAAGCATTAAAAGACCTTTTCCCAAAGTACCAACAGGATATCCCCCTATTCCTTTATGG
This sequence comes from uncultured Mycoplasmatota bacterium, assembly GCA_947649355.1. GTDB lineage: Bacteria > Bacillota_I > Bacilli_A > RF39 > UBA660 > Ventrenecus. Next base: position 19,564 of record CANSRG010000010.1, read on the forward strand.
ATAGAAGAATAAAGATAGGCATACGTCTGACGAATTTCTACATAAAAAGTAATTTCAGGATTTTTCACGTCCACATGAATAGAGGACTTATTTTTTAGAATAACTCCACCTAAAAATTTACTAATTTCTAAACTTGTCATCGGATAACTTTTATCGCTACGTTTACACTCTACTTTAAAAGTATTAAAATCCATAGTAGAAATCATATCAACTAAAGAAGACGATAAAAAATCAATAGAAGTATCAGAAAGTTCATACCCTACTACTACTTCATGAATTCCAAAAGTCTTACAAACAATCTCTAAAACAGAAGAAAAATCTTCTTCTAAAATATCTTTTAAAAACATTCTTCCTTTATCAAAAGTAAGAGAAAAAGAATATCCTTCTAACCGTTTTAACAAATTAGACTTTAACTGTTTTAAAAACATACCAATATTTCCCTTTTTAGTATTTAACTCCGCATACTTAATCAAAATAACTTTATTCATAAAAACCGCCTCTTTGCCCCTCTAATATAACAAAAAAAAAAGAGAAACACAAGTTGGTATTTACTCTACATCTTCCTTTTTCACCAAACTAAGTTTTTGATGAACAAGATGAAAACAAGCTAAAAACTTATTGATTTCATCAGTAGTAGTTAAATGAGAAATACTAATTCGTAAAGTACTACTAGCTCTTCTTTTATCATTATAAAAAGCCATTACGGAAGTAGAAAATTCCCCACTTGAACAAGCGGTATTTGTACTTACATAAATCTCATATTCTTCTAGAGCATGCAAGAAAGTTTCTGCTTTGATATTAAAAAGTGAAATATTTAAAATATGAGGAATACAAATTTTTGAATGATTGATACAAACATCTTCATATTTTTTTAATTCATCTACAATTTTATCATTCAATCGACGAATAAAATTTTCTCTTTTATCTAAATCAGTCGTAGCAAGCCGTATCGCTTTTGCAAATGCCACGATTAAAGGTACAGGAGGAGTACCAGGATTCAAGAAATTACTATGACCACTTCCATATAAAAGAGGTGTAATATTGACACGACTATTTTTATAAAAAAGACCTATTCCTTTTGGCCCATAAATTTTATGAGCTGAGGCACTTGCCAAATCAACATCATGAAAATTTACAGTTACTTTTCCAAGTGCTTGAGTCATATCACTATGAAAAAATGTTTGAGGATTTTCTTTTTTTATAATTTGTCGTAACATTTTAAGAGGTTGTCTTGCTCCTGTTTCACTATTTACAGCACAAATACTAACTAATACAGTATCAGGACGAATCTTTTTCTTTAAATCATCAAAATCAATTAACCCATCCTCATCATTATTTACATAACTAATTTCAAAACCAACACCTTCTAAATAATGACAAATTTGATAAATAGAAGGATGTTCTAATTTAGAAACTACTATATGAGTACCATATTTCATATAAGAAAGACATGTTCCAATAATTGCTAAATTATTAGACATCGTCGCTCCCCCAGTAAACGTAATTTCACTTTCTAAAATACTAAAAATATCTGCAATTTGTTTTACCGCACTATTCATAAGTGCCTTTGTTTTTACACCTAAACTATGTAAAGAATTAGGATTTCCCATAAAATCTTTGGTACTTCTAATATAAGATTCTAATACATCATAAGATACTGGAGTAGTTGCACTATAATCTAAATAAATCATTTTTCTTCACCTTCCATTAAAATTGCCCGAATTTGTAACCAATCATACACTCTTTTAATTCCATGCTCTTCCAATTCTTGAAAAGAGTACTTACGATTATGCATATGATCAAGTAACAATTTAGTTTCTCCATAACCTTTTAAATTTCCAAACTTATCATCTATTTTAATATCACATAACACCATATCTTTAGAACTTGTTAAAATAATTTTTTTAGGATCAATAAAAGGAAGATGTTTTAAAATCCATTCATATTTATATTTAGCCATGATACTACTATTAAAAATTCTTCTTTTATCTACAAAAGCAGAAACAATATAAACATCATATTTTGAAGTAAGTTCTTGTATAACCTCAATAGCATGAGGAAAAATAGTAGCATTCTGATAAACATTTACATTTTGATAAAAATAATCTAAAAATTCCTCTCTTTTTTCTAACGGAATTACATCTTCTACAAAATAAGTATCTATATCCTCATAACGATAATTAGCATTCAAATACTTATTTACTTCTTCTAAATATGCTGGAGAACAAATAGTTTCATCCAAATCAATCATTATTTTTTTCATTAAAACCACATCCTAATTTTGATATTCATCCATAAGTTTTTTATAAATTCCTGGTTCAATCACATTGATAGCATTGATAGCTTCTTCTAAAGAAACTTTAAAATCACCTTTCAAAAAAGATTTCTCAGCTTTAGAAAGACCAATATCCACTTCTCCATTCACAGGACGATATCGATTTCCATATACAATCGCAGTTTCAGCCATCTTAGCTGTCTTAATGATTTCTTTAGTAGAATTATAAAGTTTTAAAACTAAATCGCGTGCAGTATCTACTCTTGTATTTAAAATTTTAATGGAAATAGGTGTTTTTTCAAGTTCTTGTACCATATTTGAAATTGCTTCAGTTGCCTCTCCAAGCTCCACAAAATAAAAGTCTGGAATAATTGGCAATTTAAAAGATTTCATCTGACTCTTTGCTTGATTTAAAATACCTTTCATTTCATCTAATTGTTCTCGTGCTCGTAGTTCATCTTCTTTTAAACTACCAAAAGTACGAAGAGCAACATCCATTTTTTCTTCCGTTTTAGTCACCTTAACATTTAAAAGTTCCATTTCTTTTCCTAAATGAGAATAAGAACTTTTCTTACTTCGACCAGCTTCAATAATCTCATCATATTCTTCTTGTTCTTTATCTAACTCTTCTCGAATTTTAAAAACAATCAAAACATCTTCATCATTTAAATCATAACTATATTTAATATCTTCTAACTTATTCATTAAAGCTTTATTTATTTTTGAAAGTTTAGTAATTTTAATTAAAATACTTCTCAAAAAATCATTATATATTTTTCTAGATATTTTTTCTTTATCAAATTCATTATAGATAGAATCAAAATAATCAAGCATTGTTTTTAATTCAAAAATAGAATCTTCAATATTTAAAACATTCAAACGTTGAAAAATATCAGTTATTTTTTTACTAGACTCTGTTACATTATAAGGAATATTTAAATAATCTAAATTGTAACCATCTTTTTCCATTTTTTTAGAAATTGTAGTAATTTCACTTATTTTTTTAGGAATTACATTTTTACCAAGTAAAATAATAGATGGAGCTTCTTCAATCATTAGTTTTAAATTACCAATAATATCATCAATAGCTTTCACAATTTTACTAACTTCTTGATAAGCTTTTTTTTCCATCGCATTTTCAAAAGCCGCAAATAATTTGTCTACATTTTCAAATTGTAATTCTAAAGGAGAAGTTACTAAAGTATAATCTTTTTTATGATTTTGATATTTACTTAATATTTCTCGATAATTAGCTTTTAATTTAGTAATTGTCTCGCGATTTTTTTCTTCACTTAATGTAATCTCTTTAATTTCTTCTAATAAAAAATTTGCTTTTGTTTTAATATAATAAATATCTAACTCAATAGTAGATAAAAGAATTTTTAATTCCTGATATTTATTTGCAGAATAAAGTTCTTCAGCTTCTAAAAATTGATCTGTTATACGTCCTACATCTTCTGTTTTAATAGTTTCAAACTTTTCTTTCCAAAGAGCAAGAGCACCTTTCATATCACTATCAATTACTAAAGGTTCTACTTTATTAAGTTCAGCAATTAAACCAGCTGAAATAATTAAATTCTTATCTCTTTCTAATTCATCAATTTGCTTACGTATTGCTCTTTTTTCACGTGTCTCTAAATAGTACCAAATACCTCCTATAGTTCCTATAGTAATAAAATAATAGAAAACTCCAAGAACAATTATTAGTTCTACACTCATAGTATGCCCTCCTACCCTATATACCTATTTTATCATATTTTGTCGAATTGAAAAGAGAAAAGAAAAAAGAAAGTAAAAAAAATGAAAATATCAAAAAAACACTTCCCAAAAAAAGTGTTTTAAATCCATCTAGCAATACGAATTTTTTTAGTAGAATTTTCCAAATAATTATCAAAAATATGAATAATACTTTCAACAATTGCTTTTAATATATCAGTACAAGTTCTCTTTACTTTAACATGAACAATCTCTACTTTAAGTTCTCTTCGAAAAGCATAATCATCAATATATCGACCTAAAACATAATCGATATCACTTACAACTTTTACATCTTCACTATTATTTACATTGGCTTGAAAAATATAATCTTTATAAACACGAATTAGTTTAGAACTAATATAATCTTCTTTTGCATAATCAAAATTTACAATTCGGCTAAAATTAGGGCAATGTGCCAAAACTTCTTTTTCCTTCTCTACCACCATACTGCCACCCTACTTTCCTATATCTTAATAAAAGAATACAACAAATATGAAAAAAAGGCAAGGAAAAAATGAAAAACATGATATAATACTTATAAGATGAAAGGAAGTAAAAATGAAAAAAAGAAAATTAAAATTAAAAAAACAAGCATACTATGTATTAGCAGGAATTATGATAATAGCCGTATCTATCATTTTAGGAATGAATTACTATAATGATTACCAATATAAAAAAACTACAGAATACAAATTAGTAGAAAAAGGCTATACAATAAAAGAGGCAACAAAAATACAAGAAAAATTAAAAGAAGAAGAAATAAATAAGATTTTAGAAAAAGAAAAAAATGATCTTATCTTAAAATTACTAGAAGAAAAATACTTTCTTATGAAAAATTTAGATACTTATATAGAATATCAAAAAAAGGAAGAAGAAAAAGAATTAAAAGATATCGTGGCAATTGTAAATACTCATGCAAATAATAAATGGTATCAAAAAGAATTAGAAACAGATTATAATTTAAAAGAAAAAATGAATGTAAATAAATTCTATGCACTAAAAAGTGATTATACCCCAGAAAATCTAATCGAAATTTCTCTTAATTATTCTTATGGAAAAAATAAACTAATTGACTATGCTTATGAAAAATTTATTGAATTATGGAATGCTGCAAAAGAAGAAGATATTCACTTAATGGTAAACTCAAGTTATAGAGATTATGAAGAACAAAAAAACATTTACGAAGACTATAAAGCTAGTAGAGGTGAAAAAAAAGCTGATGAAATTGCAGCTCATCCTGGTCACTCAGAACATCAAACTGGTCTTGTAGTAGATATGACAAGTTTAAAAGAACCATACGTAGAAGAATTTAAGGCAAGCAATGCTTATAAATGGCTAAAAGAACATGCTCATGAATACGGATTTATTGAAAGATATCCAGAAGGAAAATCATATATTACAGGTTATAGTCCCGAATCTTGGCATTGGCGTTATGTTGGAATAGAAGTTGCAACAAAAATGCATAACGAAGATATTACATTTGATGAATATTATGCTTATTACATAGAAAAATAGAGTTCAAAAACTCTATTTTTACATTATTAAAAAAAGCTACTTATATGAACTGTAGAATAAGAAGAATTTTCCATAATATGATTTAAAACTTCTACACTATCATCAATCATCACAAAATATTTTGAATCTATTTTTGGATAAAGAGATTGAATTTCTTTCATCTTTTCTAACTTATCTTCATTTTTATAAACTAAAAAAACATGATTTGGAAAAATACCATAATGCGATTCTAGAAAAGCTTTCTTTTGTTCTAATTCTATTTCATTCATCACTTTTGTTACTACAAAAACTCGATTTAAATCTCTTTGACTTAAAAAGTTTTGAAAATATTTTATAGGTCGACAATTTTTATAACCATCTTCTATAAATAAGGACTTCGCCCACTCTTCATCATTAAGACTATAATGATTATACATTCCAAATTCCAAAGGAGTTAAAGTTCCATCAACATCAAAAATATATACAGTTTCTGGACTTAAAAATAATTCATTTATTTTACTTTTCATACATATCACCAAAATAAGAATATCACATTTTTTTCTTTTTTAAATATTTTTATGATATAATTTTTAATAAGTTCTAGTAGCTCAGTTGGATAGAGCGTTGGCCTCCGGAGCCAAAGGCCGTGAGTTCGAATCTCGCCTAGAACACCAGATTGATACCAAATTCGAACTTTTCGAGTAACAATATAAAACGCACTTGATAAAAGCGCGTTTTTATGTTATTATGAATATGTCAAGGAAACTTGCATAAAATAAAAAAGGGAATACTTAACATCGCAAAGTTGAGTACTCACCAAATTGGTTTGCACTTAATCTTGTTAGATTGAGTGCGTTTTCTTTTTATAATTCATTATCATTTAAATAATAGAAGAATAAGTAGAATGATGATAACGATAAAGCAAAGATAAAAAAATCTTTCTTAGTCATTTTCATCACCTCCCTTCGGAGGTAAGCACTCAACTGTTAAAGTATTCCTAAATAAATTATACTAAAATATTTATTATAGTACAACGAATTTGACTAAATTTTGTCAATTTAGTAAACACACTTGTACATTGACATTATCAATGAACGTGTATAGTTTATAAAATTATCTTTTTTAGAATTTATAAGTTCTTCTTTTATTTTTTCATATTCACTTTTATTTAATTTATTAGATATATCTTCTTTCCAAGCATAAATTGTTCCCTTTGATATATTTACTTTGTTATTAGTAATTTCCCTTATAAAAGATTTTATTCCATCCACAGACATATATTTCATTCCTAATAGATTACATATGGCTTTCAAGTTATTTCCATAATATACTGGACTTTTTAAAATATTAGTTTCTTCATTAGGATATGTTATATGTTTTATTACTTTCCTTCAATATCATATTCATAAGTTATAATTAGTTCTAAATTTTTGTTTTCTTCTGTTTTATTTTCTTCTACTTCTATAATTTCATCTATTTCGCCATTTTCTATCATAACATCAATATCTTTCTTAGTTAAAGTTACACTTTTATGTCCTTTTTGACCTCCTTTTGCTTTTGAATGATTTCTCACGATTATTAATTACTTTTTTATACCCGTTGCTACTTGATGGTTTACTTGAATTATTGCTATCTTTATTATTGTTATTTTAATCTTTCTATTTCTAATAGCAATTTTTGATTTTTTTGCTCCGATTTTTCTAATGATATTTGAAGTCTTTTTATGGTATCATTTAATTCATTTACTAATTTTTGATTTTTCTTTCTTACTTGTTTTAATTCTTTTTTGTGTTCACTTTGTATTGTAGATAATTGTGTTAATACTTTATCTATAGAATTAGAGTATCATACATCCTTATCCTATTAAAAGAACTTGGACTTTTAAAGCACAAATTATAATCTGTAAAAGTTTGATGAAAATGACACAAAAAATAGTCAATTCTTTTCCCATTGACTATTTCATAATTATCACTCTTTTATATCTACACACACTATTTGACCATTATTCAAATTTTTTTAAAACAATCGGAAAATATCTTGAATAGTAATAAATAACATTAAAAGCATCAAAAGAGCAAATCCTATTCCATTACAAATACTTTCAAATTTAGCATTCAATGGTTTTCCTTTAATTTTTTCTAAAATCATAAAGAAGACATGACCACCATCAAAAGCAGGAAAAGGTAAAATGTTAATAAAACCAACGTTAATTGATAAAAATGCTGTAATGTAAATAAGCTGGTGAAGTCCATATTGAACACTTTGATCTACAACTTTATAAATACCTACTGGACCTGATAAATTACTTATTGAAACTTGTCCACTAATAAGACCCCATACAGTAATAATCATAGAATGAATAATATCTTTAAATTTTTGAAAAGTAAATTTAATACTTTCTAAAATACCACTTGGTCTACGATTATCGATTTGAATTCCAAAAACTTTTCTTTCATTTCCGTCTTCATCTGTTTCAATCTTTGGTGTTAATTTTAAAGTATCAATGGAACCATCTTCTCTTTTTACATCAAAAGTATAAAGATTATCTGTGTTTTTATAATATAAATAAATTTGACCAACATCCCAAGAAGAAAAAGCATGTCCGTTAATACTTGTAATAATATCTCCAGATTTCATACCTGCTACACTAGCTGCTGAATTTTCTTGAACATTTAATACTTTTGGAACAGAACTAGTAGGCCCCCAAATAAGTGCCATAATAAATAATAATACTAAAGCAAGAACAAAATTATTAAAAACACCTGCAATTAAAATCAAAAGACGTTGATACCAAGGACGATTACACATAAATTGTTCTTTTTTTATTTTCTTATCATCTTCATAAACTTCTCCAGCCATTTGAACAAAGCCACCAATTGGAAAAGCACGTACATTATAAGAAATTCCATCCCGTCCCTTACGTGAATAAATAACTGGCCCCATACCTATAGAAAATTCATAAATATACACACCAGATTTCTTCGCACAAATAAAATGTCCAAATTCATGTACTAAAATAATAATTCCTAAAATTAAAATAAAAATAAGTAAACTAATAATCCACATAAAATTTCCTCCTCTAAAAAAATCTTTCTATTACTAAAAATGCTAAAATTACAAAAAGAAGACTATCAAATCTATCTAAAACACCACCATGTCCAGGAATTAAATCTGAAAAATCTTTCACACCATGTTCACGTTTGATTTTACTAAAAAGTAAATCTCCTAATTGACCAATAATAGAAAGTAGAAAAGACATTCCTAAAATAAGATAAATCTCTTTATGAAAAACAAAAAAATAAAAATAAATCGTAGGAATAATAGTCCCACATAATGTTCCACCTACACTACCCGCTAAAGTTTTATTAGGACTAATAGTAGGTGCAATCTTACGACGTCCTATAAACTTTCCTATAAAATAAGCAAAAATATCAGTAATTACAGGAATCATAACTAAATAGCCTAATAAAGCTAAATTCTTTTCACGAAAAACAATAAAAGAATGAAAAGAAACACTTAAAAAACAAAGAACACCTAATAAATAAAATGCATCATTTGTTTGATAAACTTTATTTTTATATGGAAGTAACGTTGGAAGTAGAAAACACAAACTAAGTAAAGACAATAATGTATAACTAATCCCAGTTCCATGAAGTTCAAATTCATAAAAAATTAAAAACAATAACATACATATAGAAAAAAGTTGTATTCCATAAGGAAATTTATGTTCTTCTTTTTTCAAATCTAAAAATTCTTTCAATCCTAAAATTGCTAAAATTCCAACAGCAATTGAAAATGGCCGTCCTCCAGCAATAATTAAAGGAACCAAAAGCAAAACTAAAAAAACACCACTAAAAATTCTTGTTATCAATATAATCACCTTGCTTGTTAAAAGTATACTATCATTCAAAAAGATATTCAAGTTTTGAAATTATAATTTTACAAAATATTCCAAAAAAAATGAATTTTTAAAATTTAACTTGTCTCAAAAATAAGGTTGTGATAAAATAAATTTATACATCAATCGGTCCGTTGGTGAAGTGGCTTAACACATAACCCTCTCAAGGTTACATTCACGAGTTCGAACCTCGTACGGATCACCAAAATATAAAATTAAAAACCACAGCAAAGTGGCTTTTTTTTTACACTTTATTCCGTAATCGAGTAAAACACAGATTACAAAAAAGAAATTTTCACAGAACGTATCCAATTAAAGCATTTGGCTCCTCATAATATAGTATTTATTTCTCAAATAGCATAGATAATTACTTTAATTCTTGGTTGTGATAAATCAAAGAAGTTAATCATAGTTGTAAAACCTTTATTTCTATAACTTTTCTTTTGACTTTTTCTATTTAACCGGTATCTATCACTATTATTTGTTATTCCATAGTAATTAAAGTGAACAGATTTACATAATTTCTTTTAATGGCTCGTTTCTATGTTCCAAACTTTAAATTTTTGAAGTTCTTCTTTTATTTTAAACAATTCAATTAAAACAACTTCACCAAAAGAACAGGATATTTTAGTCCAATCCATAAATTATATACTATATTAATTCTTTTAACCTATACAAATCATTAGGAAAAATATCAATTTCATTTTCAACTTTGAAACTTAAGTCTAAAAAGAACTTGTATAATGCCCTTTGTTGTTTAATTTCTCCTTTTTTTTTCTACAGTGAGACTGGAAACAAATGTATATAACTTTTCATTATTATCATCATTAAATTTATCATAAGTTATTTCAAATACTGATTTCTTTAATGTAGTAAATGATTCTATACAATCATTAAAAATTTTTTTTCCTGGAGAAGCTTTTTCTATTTCCTTTTTCAAGTTTTCTAATTTTTCTATAAAATCATCATATAATTTTTTGACATTACTTGGGCAACATAAAAATAACTCTCTACCTATTATAAAATTTTCGCCTTTTACACTATAAACAAAATTTTGAGATTTTTTTAATTCGTCATATATATTCATATCTTTCTCCTATTCACTTTGAATTTTTAAATATTTACAACTATCTAAATTTAATTAGTATCTTTATTGATTTCATAATATAATTGATTATCTATTTTCGTTTTTAATAAATATCCGTTATCTACTAATCGGTTTAAATAAACACCCATTCTTTGAAATGTTTCATCAGAAAAGTTGTTAATGATTTCTAATAATGTTCTTTTTTTTTCATCTTTCATAAACTCAATTATTTTTTTATCTTTATCACTTAATTCATACTTTTTTTCTTCAACTATTGGAAAATCTTCTCTTGTTGGTTTATTAACATTTGGAACCAAAGAAAAACATTTGTGGTTGTTACGAATTTCTGAATTCAAAAATTTTTTTTCAACCATCTTCCTTAATGTATCAGCTAATTTTTGTTTTGAATATTTGCTAAACTCTGGGATAGTAATTAGTTGTAAAACCGAAATGCTTGTCCCACTTTGTTCAATTACATCAAAAATCATTCCTTCTAGAAAATCATTATCTTTTATAATTATATCAATATCTAACTTTTCTTCTTTTGGCTCTGATACAGTAATTTGAATATTAGCATCTTGCTTTTTTTCTATTTTCTCATCCCATTCAATATTTGGATATTTCTTTTTTTTATCCCTTAATATATTTAGATAATATAATGAGTCTTTATTATTTAGTGCTGTATCAATCTCATCAGTTTCCCAATCATACATACACTTATTTATAGTATGACCACAATCTGCACAATGATAATAGGTTACTTTATTACCATTTGTTCCACCAATAATAGATCCCGTAGTTCCAAATAAAATTCCACCTACAATACCTTTTTTATATTATATCCTTCTTTTTTCGTTTCAGTAACAACTCTTTTACTTCCACAAACTGCACATCTAATACTCATATTTTCTTCCTTTCAAACAACTTACTATTTATCACTTTATTATAGCATTTAAAAAGTAAATATTCTATACTAGCATTTTTATTTGATTTTAATTATCTCTGTTATAAGAGGTTGTTAATCCAATAATTTTCATATACTTATGAAATAATAAACAAATAAATATTCCTACTTCTAAAGAATTATCATTCATTACTAAATTCTTGATAAAAATTATCTAAAAAATTTAAAACTCCACTCTTGTTTACTATAAATATTACAAGAAAAGAAGATAAAATTCGTTTCATAGTATAAAAAATAGCCAATGTTATTCTTATTGACTATTTCAATAATCATCACTTTTTTTAACAATTATTCTTTTATAATACTCTATTTATTTTTTAGAAAAAACAATTTTAAAAACATCTTTATATTCCTTTACAAATATAATAGAAACATTATTCTTTACTTCTTTTGGAATTTGTTTCAAATCAATTTTATTTCTTTCTGGTAAAATCACAGTCTTTATTCCACGATTATAAGCACCAATTACTTTTTCTTTTACTCCACCAACAGGTAAAATTTCTCCTCGAAGAGTCATCTCCCCTGTCATAGAAATATCCATAGAAAGAACCTTGTTAGTAAAAAGACTAATAAGGGAAGTTAAAATAGCAACACCTGCGCTTGGCCCATCTTTTTTAATGGCCCCTTCCAAAGCATGAATATGAACATCTTTGGATTTTAAAAGTCTTTCACTAACATCTAGTTCTTTCGCATGACTTTTTAAATAACTAAAAACTACTTCCAAAGATTCTTTCATAACTTCACCAATCAAACCAGTCATAAAGCATTTACCACTACCAGCATACAAAGTAGACTCTATAGGTAAAATAGTTCCGCCAGTCTCAGTAACAGCTAACGCAAGAACAAGTCCAGGCGTACACAAAGAAGGTTTTTGTAAAGAAACTTCCATCTTTTCTTCTAAATATCGTTTAATATCTTTTTTATCAATAATAATTCCAAGATTTTGTTTATTTTTTATACTATGAAGTAATACTTTACGATAAAGCTCTTCTAAATGCCTTTTCAAATCTCTTACTCCAGCTTCATTCGTATAATCTAAAATAAGTGTTTTTAATGCAGAATCAGTAATAGAAATATCTTCTTGTAAAATATGGTAATCTAAATGAATATGAGGAAGTAAATAATCCTTAGCAACTTCTATTTTCTCAAAAATACTATAACTAGAAAGTTCTATAATTTCTAAACGATCTTTTAACTCATTTGGAATATCTTCTATATGATTTGCAGTCAAGAAAAACAATACATGACTTAAATCCATTGGTTCTTCTAAATAAGAATCTACAAAATTTTGATTTAAATTAGAATCTAAAATATCTAATAAAACACTAGCAGGATCTCCTTTATAATCTTTTACCATTTTATCAACTTCATCAATCAAAATTAAAGGATTTTTACTTCCACATTTTTGAAGAGCAGTAATAATTTTACCAGGTGCACTTCCAAGATAAGTTCTTCTATGTCCAGTAAGTTCAGAAGAATCATTAAGTCCCCCTACACTTATTTTATAAAATTTACGATGAAGAGCTTTAGCAATTGATGATGCAATCGTACTTTTCCCAACCCCAGGAGGTCCTACTAAACAAATAATAGGTGCTTGTAACAATGGATTTCTTTTTCTCATAGCCACATATTCTAAAACTCGCGTCTTCACATGTTTAAGTCCATAATGAGTCTTATTTAATGAAGTTTCAATTAACTTTAAATCTTCACATTCTATAGTTTCTTCATTCCATGGTAAATCAAAAAATAAATCTAAGTAATTACGAACAAAAGAAATTTCTGGACTCATCTCATTCATAAATTCATATTTTAAAATTTCATGAGAAATCTTATGATAAGTACTTTGAGGTAAATTTAAATTTTTTAATAAAGAACGATAATGCTCTACTTCTTGAGATTTTTTATTTTCTTCTCCAAGTTCTTTTTCAATTTCTCGTATTTTTTCACGTAAAACAAACTCTTTTTGATTATCTTCCAAAGATTTTTGTAAAGACTGATTGATTTTTTGATCTAATTTTAAAACTTTAAGTTCAATCGTTAAATCTTCAAGTAATTTTTTTGCTCGACTTATAGTACTAGTTTCTTTTACATAAGAAATTTTATTTTCCAAAGTCATCGGTAAAAAAGCCGCGATAGTATCAACAAAATCACTTAATGACTCAATATCTTCTAAATTTTGTAAAATATTATTTGAAACATGTGGATTTAAATTAACATATTTTTTTAAAATTCTTTTTAATTCTTTTTTTAAAGAAATACACTCTGAATTACTAATATTTGGTTTTTGAAGAGAAAAATAATCACATACCAAAATATTATCATAGTTAGGATAATTATAATATTTACTAACTTTCACGCGTTTTTGACCAACAAAAGTTACACGAATAGTTCCATTAGGCAAAGTAATTTTTTTCTTTATTTTAGCAATTACAGAGATACGTGGCAAATCTTCAATTTCAGGCTTCTCTTCTAAAGTATCTATAGGCGAAACAATAAGTAATTTTCCATCAAAGTTCGTTTCACTAAGAGTAAGAGTTTCAAAAGAGAAAGTAGGCCCCGTTTCTACTTTTACTTCCTGATTAGGCAATAAAACAAAATCTTTAAGTAACAACACAGGTATTGTCTTCGCCATTTTCCCAACTCCTAAACAATTTAGTTTTTATTATATAAAGAACAAAGGATTTTGTAAAGTATTTTAAGGAATATTTACTTAAGAATTTTTACCAAAAAAAGGTTATTCTTTTAATGATTATAAAAAAAGAAAGCTCTATCCTTTCTTTAAACTATTGGTAAAAATCAAATGATTCTTAATATCAAAAAATTATGGCATAATTTGAATAAAAAGTTTATTTACAATTTTCCATTCCAAGATGCATCAGTTGGTTTATTTACAGGAGAAGAAAAAAACATATACGTTACATCTGTATTATGGCATACACAAAATCACTTCCATAAATAATTGCAGTTAATTTACTACAATTTTAAAACAATTCTACTTTAAAGCATCCAACAGTTAAACTATTTTCTCCAGTTTGGACATGTGTTACTTTCCAGATGGCATAACTTACTCCTATTACACAAAACATTTCAATCAATAATCCTACTACCAATAACACTTTTTTCTTTTTCATAACACTCACCTATATTTCTATAAGATAATTGTAACATCA
>CANSRG010000011.1 GCA_947649355.1 uncultured Mycoplasmatota bacterium
TATGAAAAAAGTGCATATAACGTTTTCTGTTACACACACTAAAAATTATATAACCGAAAAAAGAAAGTTACGAGATTGTAAGAAAACTTTCTTTTTTATTATGTTATAATAAGGAACAAGTAGGTGAGTTATGAAAAAAATTATGATTTTAGAAGATGATAGAACAATTGTAGAAGAATTAAAAGAAATATTACAAAATTCTGGATATCAAGTTTGTCTTTTAAAAGATTTTGAAAATATAGAACAACAAATAGAAGAAACTATTCCAGATTTAATATTATTAGATATAAATCTTCCTTATCAAAATGGAAATTACATTTTACAAAATTTAAGAAAAAAATCAAATGTTCCCATCATTATGGTAACTAGTAAAAATAGTGAAGCAGATGAAGTTTTATCCATGTCCTACGGAGCAGATGATTATATTACAAAACCATATAACCCAAATATCTTACTATTAAGAATTGGAGCTGTTTTAAAAAGATTTGAAAAAGGTAGTGAAGTAAAAACATACAAAGGAATTGAAGTAAACATGCAAAAGGGGATTTTAAAAAAAGCCGAAGAAGAAATTATTTTAACAAAAAATGAAATGATTATTTTTAATTACTTATTGAATCACCAAAAAGAAATAGTGACAAGAGATGAGTTAATGACAACACTTTGGAATAATGAAGAATATATAAATGACAATGCTCTTTCAGTAAATATTAGTCGCCTGCGAGCAAAATTAAAAAGTATTGGTTGTGAAAATGCAATTGATACAAGAAAAAAAATTGGGTATTTGTTAAAATGAAAATAAAAGATTTTTTAAAAGATAAACTATATATTCTTTTAGGAATAATTTTACTGTACTTCGCACTATTTCTAATTTGGAGGGCATACAAAATAAATATAGAAGTTTGCTTATTTAGTTATTTTCTTTGTACCATGTTTTTAAGTTGTATATTTTTAATTGAATATTTCCGAAAAAAGAAATTTTATGAAACCTTAGAAAATCATGTAAAAGCTCTAGAAAAAGCTTATTATGTTTTAGAAACCTTAGAGCCACCTTCCTTTTTAGAAGGAAAAATCGTTTATGATGCGTTGTATATGATTAACAAATCTATGTGTGAAGAAGTAAAAAAATTATATCTACAAACCAAAGATTTTAAAAATTTTATAGAAATGTGGATACATGAAGTAAAAATTCCAATTACATCCTTAAACCTTATAAATCATAATCAAAAAAATCAAAAAGTACTAGAACAAATAAGTAAAATTGAAGATTATGTAGAACAAATACTTTTCTATGTAAGATGTGAAAATGCAGAAGTAGATTATCTTATCAATAAAGTTTCTTTAAAAAAAGTAATTGGAGAAGTGGCGCTAAAAAATAAAGAAGAATTATTAGCGAGTAAAATCGATTTTTATGTGAAAAACGCTAATGAAATCGTATATACAGATTCCAAATGGTTAAGTTTTATAATAAACCAAATTATAAATAATAGTATAAAATATCGAGAAAAAAATAGAAAATCATATATAAAAATAGATATTGAAAAACAAGAAAAAAAGATAAAATTGATAATAGAAGACAATGGTATAGGGATAAAAGAGTCGGATTTAAAAAAAGTATTTGAAAAAACATTTACAGGAACAAATGGTAGAAACTATGCAAATTCTACTGGCATGGGACTTTTTATCGCCAAAAATTTATGTGAAAAATTAGGGCATCAGATAGAAATCGAATCCACAGAAAAAAAATACACGAAAGTCATAATTACATTTTTTAAAAATTCTTATTATGAAGTAACGAATCTTACAAAAAAGTAAGGTATTGTAAGAATAAACAAACGATAAATAAGAAAAAAAGGAATAAAATAATTTGTGAAAGGAGTAAATATGGAACCTATTTTAAAAATTGATAAAATTGAAAAATATTATGGAAGTCGTTCTTCATTAACAAAAGCACTTGATAATGTAAGCTTAGAAATTGAAAACCAAGAGTTCGTGGCAATTATGGGGGCAAGTGGAAGTGGAAAAACAACCCTCCTAAACTGTATATCTACAATAGATAAAGTAACTAGTGGTCATATAATAATGAATGGGAAAGATATTACAAAACTAAAAGGAAACGAATTAAATAAATTTAGACGAGATGAACTTGGTTTTATCTTTCAAGATTTTAATTTATTAGACACGCTTACATGTTATGAAAATATTGCCCTTGCACTAACAATACAAAATGTGAAATTTAAAGAAATTGATAATCGAGTAAAAGAAATCGCGAAAAAATTAGGAATCTTAGAAATATTAAAAAAATATCCTTATCAAATATCTGGAGGTCAAAAACAAAGAGTTGCCTCAGCAAGAGCAGTAATCACAAATCCTAAATTAGTATTAGCAGATGAGCCAACAGGAGCCCTAGATTCTAAATCAGCAAGACAATTGTTACAAGTATTTGAAGTATTAAATCAGCAATTAAAAACAACAATTCTTTTAATTACGCATGATGCCTTTTCCGCTTCGTATGCAAATAGAGTAGTTTTTATAAAAGATGGGAAAGTCTTTCATGAAATTTATAAAGGAAGTGATACGAGAAAAGAGTTTTTTGATAAAATAATTGATGTCGTAACTTTACTTGGAGGAGATGTTTCGGATGCTTTGTAAATTATCCATAAAAAATATTGGAAAAAGTTTCAAAGATTATGCAATCTACTTCTTCACTCTAATTTTAGGAGTATCAATATTTTATGTTTTTAATGCCATAGAAAGTCAAACCATCATGATGAATGTGACAGCATCAAAAAAAAATATCATTGATTTAATGACAAATATGTTAAGTGGAGTAAGTGTTTTTGTTTCTTGTATTTTAGGTTTTTTAATCATTTATGCTAGTCGTTTTTTAATAAAAAGAAGAAACAAAGAATTTGGAATTTATTTAACCCTTGGTATGAGTAAACAAAAAATGTCTTTTCTTTTATTTTTTGAAACATTTTTAATAGGAATTATTTCTTTAGTTATAGGACTTGGCGTGGGTATTTTTTTATCTCAATGGATGAGTATATTAGTAGTCAATTTATTTGAAGCAGATATGAGTTCGTTTCATTTTATTTTTTCAAAAAGTGCTTGCCTAAAAACAATCATTTACTTTGGAATAATTTATCTTATTGTAATGATTTTTAATACAGTCATGATTGGAAAATATAAACTAATTGACTTGTTAAATGCTAGAAAAAAATCAGAAAAAATAATGGTAAAAAATTCTTTCATATGTTTGTTAGTCTTTGTAATAAGTATAAGTCTTTTAGGATATGCTTATTATATGGTAACTTTAGGAGTAGAAAAAACACTTGATACAGCAGAGAAAATATTTATTCCTATTTTACTTGGAATAATTAGTACTTATGGAATATTTTGGTCTATATCAGGATTTTTATTAAAAATACTTAGTAAAGCAAAAAGAATATATTACAAAGGATTAAATTGTTTTACGATTCGTCAAATAAGTAGTAAAATTAACACGACTGTTTTTTCTATGAGTATAATATGTATCATGCTTTTTGTAACTATCTGTGTTCTATCAAGCTCTTTATCTATAAAAAATAGTATGACAGAAAATTTAAAAACTCTAACACCAGTAGATATAGAATTGATAAAAGCAAGAAACCTAACCGAAGAAAGAACAAAAAAACATTATAGATATACGTTTGCTATGATAGAAGATTCTACATTATCTTTAGAAGAAACTTTAGAAAAATTTGAAATAAATTTAGAAGAAAATTTTAAAGATATCGTGATATATTCTATTTATAGAACAAATGAAGTGACCCTAAAAAATACTTTAGGAGAGTATTATAAAGAAGCAAAAGAAAAATATTTACAAATGAATTATGACACGAAAGAAGACATAATAACGATTAGTGATTACAATAAAATTGCCAATTTATTTCACTTAGAACCCTTATCATTAAAAGAAAATGAATATATCCTAATCGCGGATTTTGACTCTTTTATACCTCTTAGAGAAGAAGGGTTAAAAAGAAATACGAACATAACAATAAATGACAAAGTCTATACTCCAAAATATCAAAAATGCATCAATGGTTTTATTTCAATTTCTAGTAATCATATAAATTCAGGAGTTTTCATAGTTCCAGATAATGCAGTAGATAGTTCTTTATTAGAAACAGAAACATTACTAGCAAACTATCAAAAAGAAAATGTGGAAGAAAAAATCATCGAACTAGAAAATCATCCCTACGTAAACAAAACTAGTTTGGAAGCTGGAACCAAAAAACAAATTTATGAATCAAGTGTAGGATTAGGAGCTCTAGTGACTTTTATTGGTCTTTATCTAGGAATTATTTTCTTAATATCTAGTGCTGCAATACTTGCATTAAAAGAATTATCAGAAAGCACAGACAACAAAGAAAGATTTCAAATGTTAAGAAAATTAGGAACGGAAGAAAAACAAATTCATAAAGCATTATTTAATCAAATAGCTATTTTCTTCTTATTTCCGCTTCTTTTAGCAATAATTCATTCTGTTTTTGGAATAATATTTAGTAACTACATTTTATCTACTTTTGGTAATGATGGTTTACTACCTTCCATAATTATGACATCTATTTTCTTACTAATTATTTATGGCGGCTATTTTCTAATTACTTATTTTTGTAGTAAAAATATCTTAAAGGAGAGATAATAAATGATATTAGATTTGATAAAAAAAGGAAGTCTTAATATAATATTTTTAATAGGAACAGTACTAATGCTAATCATAACTAAATTATTTTTAAAGAAAATAGAAAAAGAAATACAGTAATAAATCACAAAAATTAGAAACAAATTCTAATTTTTTTTTGAAATCAAAAAAAATCTTGCAAAAAGTTTCAAAAAAGTATTTTAAAGTAAAAAAAGGATATGATATAATTGTAGAAGTTAGGAGTATTATCATGAAAAAGGTTTATATTCTTTTAATGCATACAAATACTATGCCTTCAAAAATAATAAAATTTTTTACAAGATACCAATATACTCATGTAGGAATTGCCCTAGAAAAAAATTGTGAAAATATTTATAGTTTTGGGCGAAAGAAACTTCATTCTTTTTGGACTGGAGGATTTACCATTGAAAAAAAACATGGCTCGTTTTTTAAATATTTTCAT
This sequence comes from uncultured Mycoplasmatota bacterium, assembly GCA_947649355.1. Taxonomy (GTDB): domain Bacteria; phylum Bacillota_I; class Bacilli_A; order RF39; family UBA660; genus Ventrenecus. Next base: position 5,151 of record CANSRG010000011.1, read on the forward strand.
AAAACAATGTGTCAAATTTATGAAATAGATGTAACAAAATTTCAATTTATGAGATTACAAAAAATATTAAAACAAATGACTGTTCAAAAAATGCGATACAAATATGATTATTTTGGCTTAATATTGCGTTATTTTAAAATTCCATTTTATAGAAAAGATAAATATGTATGTAGTTATTTTGTCGCGGATGTATTAAAACAAGCAAAAATAATTTCTATTCAAAAACCATCTTATTTTATTGTTCCAAAAGATTTTACAGAGTTTCCAAATTTAAACAAAATATATGAAGGACAATTCTTAAAATACGAATAATAAATGGATATTGATTTTTAAAAAAAATATGCTATAATAAAAAACATTTATATGAAGGGGTGTTTTTATGAAATTAAAACAAATTGAAAAAAGAAATATAATAGAACTGAGTTGTCTAATTGCTTTAATTATAATTTGTGTTGTATTTCTTTCTGTAAAAAATAGAGTATTTAAAGAATCTTATGCAATAGAAGAACCAAAATTTAAATACTTATCAGATATTGAATACATTAAAAATTCATCAAGTGTAGGATGGGGACAGATTACTTTAGATCAAAACTTAGAAACCAAATATAATAATGGATTGATAAGTCTAATTGTGAATGGACAACAAAAACTATTTTTAAAAGGAATAAGTGCTCACGCAATTAGTACGTTAATTTATGATATTTCATCTTATAATTATGATTATTTATCTATGTATTATGGGGTAGACGCATCAAGAGGAACAAACGGAAATGGAGTTAAGTTTTCAATTTATACTTCAAAAGATGGAGAAAATTGGGATTTACAAACACCAGTATCGCCTCCTGTAAAAAAAGGAAATAGTGAAGCCGAATTTTTAAATCTTAAATTAAATGGAGCCAAATATATCAAATTGTATTGCCATAATAATGGAAATGCTACTGCAGATCATTGTGTGTATGCGAATGCAAAACTTTATAAAGAAGGGTATGTAGAAGATAACGCACCATATAATTTTATTAAAACATTAGAAGAGTATGATGAAATTTTAAAAAAGAATGAAGATACTATTTTACAATCAAATGAATTAGCATTGTTACAAAGAAAATTTGTAAGTGCGTTTGGTTTTGAGTTATTACAAGGAATTGCCCATCTAGATGAGGAAAGAAAAAATGCATTAGAGTGGTTAATGACTGATATAGATGCATTAAGATATTACATTACAGGTGGAAAACCTACAGGTTCTTATGTAAATTCCTTAAATGTATTTTTCAAATTATATGCAGCTTATAAAAATGATTTAAAAGATACAACTAGAACAGAATATACAGTATTAGGAGATTTATATAAAAGAATGATGATTTCTTTATCTTTAACACATAGCGCGAATGTATGTTTATGGGTAGGTGGAAATCAATGTTCCGATGCAGTTCCAAGATACGCAGTCTACAAAAAAATGAGAAAAGATAATATTTTAGTAAATAAAGTATTTGAGACATTAAATATTGAAGAAATGCGTTGGGTAATGAATAACAATATAGACGATGAAGAAATTGAGTGGTTAAATCATCATATTAGAAGATACCCAACATCAACTATGCCTTATAATATTGATCCATATCGTTACATAACATATCGATTTGGCTACAACTATGGATTAGCACAATATTATGATGAGAATAATTATGATAGTTGGAACGAAAAGTATCATTTATCTCAATATAACATTACATATCAAGCAGGAAAACCAAAGCTATGGATTGTGTTTGAACAAGGAAGTGTTTGTGGTGGATTATCTAAAACAGGTTCTAATATAAACGGTTCTTTAGGAAATCCATCAGCCGTAATAGGGCAACCTGGCCACGCTGCATACCTTGAATATTCAGAAACCTCAGATGGAAAAGGAATGTGGTCAATAAAAAACAATATAAGTGGATGGACAGGCTCTGAAAAAAGTGAACGACTACTTTGTGCGTGGGGTTCAAATAATTGGGATTCTTATTATCAAGTTAGTTATGTGCCATATGCCCAAGAAGCTCTTAATGATTTAGAAAACTACAACAAAGCATTAGAAACAATGATACTCGCCGATTTATATCCAGACCAACTAGAAAAATTAGAAAGAATCTATGAAAAAGCTTTAGAGTATCAAAGTATCAATATGGATGCGTGGGTTGGTCTTATTAGAACATATCAAAAAAATACAGCCAAAACGGAAGAAGATTATATAGAATTAGCAAGAAGAATATCAGAAAGTTTATATGCTTTCCCACTACCAATGTTTGATATTTTAAATCTAATCAATACAAACTTACAAGGAACAAAATACTATGCTACTTATACCAATTATATTAGAATAGGTTTAGAAAAAGGAAAAGAAGCAAACGCAGAAAATACAAATGTATTACAACCAAGTATTACTAGAACAATGGCGAATTATTTATTAGGAAATAAAGATTATTCTATTGCATCCTTTTCGTTTGATGGAGAAGATGCTGGAAAAATAAAATTAGGAAGTAAATTTGAAGGAAATGGCGTTAGATGGGATTATAGTTTAGATAATGGAACTACATGGACTGCCACAAGTGAATCTTTTGTACAATTAACAAAAGAAGAAATTTCTAAAATTACGGAAGAAAATGATATTAAAATTCACATTGTTGGTGTAAATTATGATCCTGCAAATATTTATACAATTGATATTAAAAAAGCAACAACTCCAACTCATCTTTTTGGAAATGATTTAGAAAATAGAGTTGTTGGTGTAGACTTAACTTATGAATGGAGAAATAGTGAATCAGATGCTTGGACTAGTTATAAAACAGCTTCTCCAAACAATCTTGGAAATAAAGCATTATATGTTCGAATTGGTGCAACACAAACATTCTTACCAAGTGATTCACTAACTTTCCAATTTACAGAAGATAATCAACCAGACACAAGAAAATATATTCCAGTTTCTCATTTAAGTATTCATGCGGTATCAACAGAAGCCGTAAATAATGGCGGAAGAGCTGCTTACGCAATCGATGGAAATTATAATACGAGATATCATAGTGCGTGGAATGGTACAGATACAGAGCGTTATATAGTCATCAAATTAGATCGTCCAGTAATACTATCTGCAGTAGAATTTGTTCCAGCAGGTGGTGGAAATGGTAAAATTTATGATGGAACAATTTATGGAAGTGCCGATGGAGAAAATTGGGAAGAGTTAGCAAAAGAAACGAATATAAGATATACAAATCAAGCAAATACAGTGGAAGAAGCTATTGCAAATACAAAAAGTTTTGAAATAGAAGAACCAAAACAAGTACAATATGTAAAAATTGTTGCAAACAGAACAAATGGAAATTGGTTTGCAGCTCGAGCATTTAATTTATATCAAGATATTACGAAAAATGTTCATCCAGTTGCAGGAATAGGATATAGTACTACAGAACCTACAAATAAAGAAGTCGTGGCAAGACTAGTAAATCCTAGTGTTCCAGTAACAATTACAAATAATAATGGAAGTGATACCTATATTTTTAAAGAAAATGGAGAATTTACATTTGAATTTGTAGATGAAAATGGTATTACTGGTTCTGCAAAAGCCAAAGTAGACTGGATAGATAAAACTCCACCAACAGGAAAAGTTGTATATAGTACAACAACAAAAACGAGAGAAGAAGTCGTGGCTACATTAACAGATTTATCAGAAGAAGTTACTGTAAAAAATCATCATGCAGACGAAGAAGAAGAAAACGAAAACACAGATCCATTTAGCTTTACATTTAGTGAAAATGGTACTCATATTTTTGAAATTGAAGACCGCGCTGGAAATGTTACAAAAATAGAAGCAACAGTAAGTTGGATTGACTTAGAGCCACCTACAGTAGAATTATCTTACGACAAAGAAACCCTTACAAATCAAGATGTAACTGTAACCCTTGTAAATGAAAGCGAAGAGATAAAAGTTTTAAATAACAATAATAGTAAAAGTTATACATTTCATAAAAATGGAAGTTTTGAATTTATCGTTTCTGATATAGCTGGAAATGTTACAAGAATTACTGCAAGTGTTGGATGGATTGACAAAACAGCACCTACTGCAAATATAGAATATAACATAACAGAAAAAACTAAAAATCCAGTTATAGCAAAATTAGTAGGGTTTAGTGAAGACGTGATTATATTAAATAATGATGGTAAACAAGAATATACATTTATGGAAAATGGCGAATTTAATTTTGAAATAGAAGATAAAGCAGGAAACAAAAACCGTATCACAGCTAAAGTAGATTGGATAGAAAAAGAAAACAAACCAGAAAATCCAGGAAAACCTAGTGAGCCTGAAAACCCAAGCAACCCAGAAGAACCTAGTAATCCTGAGAATCCAAGTAATCCAGAAGAACCTAGTAATCCTGAGAATCCAAGTAATCCAGAAGAACCTAGCAATCCTGAGAATCCAAGTAATCCAGAAGAACCTAGTAATCCTGAAAATCCAAGTAACCCAGAAGAACCAAATGTTCCTACTAAAGTATGGAAAACAATCATCAATGGAAACTTTAGTGTAAGAGTAAAATCATCAGAAGAAAATTTAAATTTAAAAATAAAAAGATTATCTTTAAATGAAAAATTAAAAGCAAAAGTTGCTAGTAATAATTATGATTACTATGAATTAAAATTAAATGAAAATAATGAAACTATGACTATAAGTTTTGAATACCCATCAGGTAAAACAATTAAATCTGTATATTTTGTAACAGACAATGAAGTATTAAAACAAATGGAGTATAAAAAAACAACTAAAAATGAAATAGAAATTGAAACATCTAAATTAGGAAAAATCTTATTTGTTTATGAAGAAGAAAAACAATCAACTGTAACAGAAGAAAAGAAAACAGAATATACTTATTTATTAGTAATCATTGGTGTATTAGCAATTATAAATGTAGTACTAATCATCGATAGAATAAGACGTAGAAAAAAATAAAAGAAGAAGCGAAATCTTCTTTTTTGTTGTATAATAAAAAACAGAAAGAGGGAAGAACATGTTTGATTTATTTAAAGAACAAACAAATTGTTATACTCCATTAGCCGAAAAGATGCGTCCAACTTGTTTAGAAGATTTTTATGGTCAAGAGAAACTAATTGGAAAAAATTCTTCTCTTCGTAAAATGATTTTCAATGATACTCTTTTTTCGATGATTTTTTGGGGTCCTCCTGGTGTAGGGAAAACAACACTTGCAAAAATAATTGCTAGTGAAACCAATTCGGCCTTTCTTGAATTATCAGCAGTAACCCAAGGAGTAAAAGAGATTAAAGAAATTATTGAAATTGCTAAATTTAATAAATTAGAAAACAAAAAAACAATAGTGTTTGTCGATGAAATTCATCGTTTTAATAAAGCCCAACAAGATGCTTTCTTGCCATTTGTAGAAAAAGGAGATATTATTTTGATTGGAGCGACAACAGAAAATCCATCATTTGAAGTAAATCAAGCATTACTTTCAAGATCAAAAGTATATGTTTTAGAAAGATTAAAAGAAGAAGACATTATAAATATTTTAAAAAGAGTTTTAACAAAGGAAGAATATCTTCATATCAAAATTGACGAAGAAGTACTTTTAATGATTGCAAATTATAGTAATGGGGATGCAAGAGTTGCACTTAATACTTTAGAAAACATCATAGAGTATGTTCCTTTAAAGAAAAATAGAAAATATATAAAAAAAGAAAATATCAAAAGTTTTTTTGAAAATAAAACATATTTGTATGATAAAAATGGGGAAGAGCACTATAATTTCATTTCCGCCCTTCATAAATCCATGCGTAATAGTGAACCAGATTCGGCCCTGTATTATTTAGCAAGAATGTTAGAAGCCGGAGAAGACCCTCTATATATTGGAAGAAGACTGATTCGCTTTGCCTCAGAAGATATTGGACTTGCTAATCCTGATGCCCTAGTTCAAGCCACAAATGCATATGCTGCAGCAATGTATAATGGAATGCCAGAATGCAATGTAAATTTAGCCCAAGCAGTAGTTTATTTAAGTGTAAGTCCAAAATCAAACTCTTTGTATGAAGCATATAATAAAGCAAAATTAGATGCAATAAATACCCCAAATTTAAAAGTTCCACTTCACTTAAGAAATGCCATCACAAACTTAGATAAAGAATTAGGTGTAGGAAAGGGCTATTGTTATGCTCATGAAACAGAAAATAAAATTACCAATATGACAACAATGCCAGAAGAATTAAAAAATCATAAATACTATGAACCAACAAACATTGGCAAAGAAAAAAATATAAAAGCAGTTTTAGAAAATATTGAAAAAATTAGAAAAGAACAAGAATAAAAAAACTATAAAGTAATAAAATGAAATATGAGGTGATTTTTTTGAAAAAAATCCTTTTTCTCGTATTTTTAAGTTTTTTATTTCTATTAAATGTAAATGGTGCCACGCCAGAAATATCATCCAGAAATGCGATTTTATTAAATGGAAATGATGGAACGATTTTATATGAAAAAAATGCAGAAGAAATAGTATCCATTGCATCATTGACAAAAATTATGACCGCGATTGTAGCTCTAGAGCAAATAAAAGATTTAGAAGAAAGTATAATATTACAAAAAGAAGATTTTGCAGGACTTCGTGAAGCAAATGCATCGGTTGCAGGATTTAAAATCAATGAAGAAGTAACATACAAAGATTTAATGTATGGCTTGTTGTTTCCTTCTGGTGCAGATGCAGCAAAAGCACTAACGAGATTACTAGGCGGAAAAAATCATTTTATCTATTTAATGAATGAAAAAGCAAAAGAGCTTGGACTAGAAAAAACAAGTTTTAAAAATGAAACTGGCTTAGAAGAAATAGGACATCATTCTACAGTAAAAGATGTTGCAACCTTTTTTTTATATGCTCTTGAAAATGCAGATTTCCAAGAATTCGTGACAACACCTACTTATACAACAAAAAATAAACAACATACATTCTTAAGTACACTAGAAAATTATCACAAAAAATACCAAATAGAAATGGACTATCTACAAGGAGGAAAGACTGGCTGGACAAGTGAAGCAGGTCTTTGCTTAGCAACGTATGCTTATAAAAATAATAATACTTATGTCTTTGTAACTGCAGGTTCTTATAATGGGGGAGCATCTCATATTACCGATGCCAAAAAAGTGTATGATTACTATATTGAAAATTTTGAAAATCAAATTTTAGTAGAAAAAGAAAGTAAAATTTTAGAATTACCTATGTTAATAGGTGGAAAAATGAACTTTTATGCCGAAAAAAACATTACAGCATATTTGCCAAAAGAAATAAAAAAAGAAGAAATTACTTTAGAATATGTTGGAGAAAACAAGATTTATCCTTGGACAAAGAAAGATACTTTATTAGGTCATGTTAAAGTGAAATATCTTGGAAAAGTAATTGATAAAATTGAAATATATCAAAAAGAAAATTCATCTTATCCGTATCTTTGGGGGATATTAGGGATAGGAATTTTTTTCTTTATAAAAAAAAGAAATAGAAAAAAAAGACGGAAAATGTTATACTAAAAAAAGTGGTGATACAAATGGATCAAATTCGGATTGGGAAAAAAATTAAAGAAATTAGAATGAAAGAAGGATTAACTCAAAAAGAATTCGCCGATTTATTTGGAGTAACCTATCAAGCTGTATCTAAATGGGAAAGAGGTTTAAATATTCCAGATATAGGAACTCTAACACAAATATGTACTAAATTTTCCTATGATGTTCATGAATTATTGACTGGACAAAAACAAAGAAAAGATAAAAAAATATTATATATGGGTATAACTTTATTTTTAATTGTACTCCTTTTTCTTTTATTCTTTTTAAAAAAAGACAATTTTACTTTTAAAACCCTTTCTTCAAACTGTGAAAATTTTAATATCACAGGCTCCATTGCATACAACAAAGAAAAAACTTCTATTTACATATCAAATATTTCTTACTGTGGAGAAAAAGAAACCAAAAAATATCAAAGTATTGAATGTAATTTATATGAAATCAATAAAGATACAAAAATAAGAATAGAAAATTATAGTTTTAGAGAAGAAAAAAGTGTATTATTAGAAGAATTTTTGAAAAAAATAACCTTTAAAGTGGATGATTACATCGCTTCTTGTAAAAATTATCAAGAAAATACTTTATTTTTAGAAATAGACGCGATGGAAGAAAATGGCGAGATAAGTTTCTTTAAAATTCCACTAAAATTAGAAAATAATTGTGCTTGACGAAAAGGGGGTACATTGTGATAAAATCATCATAGGAAGCTATGGTGTTTTTAAATGAAATTACAAAAATTTAAAGAGAAAAATAGAAAAAAAGTAAATATAATATTATTTACAATCGGATGCATTTTACTAATAGGAGGAGTATTTTTCTATTCTTCTTTTGCACTATATGAAGTAAAAGAAGAGTTTAATGTGATAAAAGGAAATGTCGAAAGTCCAGGTGAAATATACTTTGCTTATTATATAGATGATGTAATAACAACAAATATGCCTACAAAGACTAGTGGCTACACCCTAGCAGGTAAATCAAATTGTACTAATGGAGTAACGATTGATTGGAATGGAGAGAAATGGCTTGCCGAAGTAGATTATTCAAAGTATCAAAAAGAATCTTTGTCTAAAACAAAATGTAATTTATATTTTGAAAAATTTTCAGAAATATTAGTAGAATGTGGGAAAAACGGAAAAGATGCAAGCATTTGTATAAAAGAATATGGAGAAAAATCAAGTGAGATAGTAAATGACGATACATTAGACCATAATTTAAGATATATAGGGCAAAATCCAAACAACTACATTGATATAGGTGATAAAGATGCAGCTGGAGAAAAGATTTTATGGCGTATCATAGGAAGTTTTAATAATATACAAAACAAAATAGATAACTCTTTAGAAACTAGAATAAAAATAAGACGAGAAAAAACCATTGGCGAATATAGTTGGGATACTTCAAATAGTGATTTAAATAATGGTTCTGGAGTAAATGAATGGAGTAGTGCGAAACTAAACACCTTGTTAAATGATTATTACTATAATAGTTTAACTAACCAAACTTGCTATATAAATTCAATGAATCGAACGACTCCTTGTGACTTTTCTAGCACAGGCTTATCAGAAGAAGCAAAAAAATATATCGAAGATGCTTTATGGAATACAGGAAGTAATGGAGAAGAATTAGAAGAAGATAAAATTAAAACGGGTAAATTTTACGATTTAGAAAGAAGTATCAATACAGGTAAAATTTGTACTTTAAATAACAATTGTAATGATAATGTAGAAAGAACAACCAAATGGACAGGAAAAATAGGCCTTATCTATCCTTCTGATTTTGGGTTTGCAACGAGTGGAGGAAACACCACAAGTAGAGCTACTTGTTTAGAGAAAAATTTATATGAATGGGATAGTAATATGAGAGATTGCATCGAAAATAATTGGCTTTTAGATAATACAAGTTTTCAATGGACAATCACACCAAGTGCTTATCACAATCTAGAAGCTAAAAATAGTGCTTATGTTGCTTTTCGTATTAACAAAGATGGAATTGTTTATGGAAGTTATACTTATAATAAATTTTTAGTATATCCAACCACTTATTTAAAAGCAAATGTGAAAATATTAAGTGGTACTGGGGAAAAAGAAAATCCTTATATTGTATCTTTAAGTGAATGAAAAGTTCACTTTTTTGTAAACAAAATGTAAAACAAATAATATTTTTACAAAAAATAAAACGAAGTTTACAAAAAAATAGACGAACAAGCAATTTTTTGATATGATTAAATAAATAAAAAGAGAATACATTATAAAGAGGTGAATTATGAAATCATATTATTTAACAGACACAGGAAAAGTAAGAAGTCATAACGAAGATTCTGTCTCTATTGTAAAAAATGGAAGTGGAGAACACCTTCTTATTGTCGCGGATGGCATGGGAGGACATCGTGCAGGAGAGATTGCCTCAAGTCTTGCCGTGACACATTTTGGGAAACGTTTTTCTCAAATTAGCAGTATCGGTTCAAAATTAGATGCTGTAAATTGGTTAAATGATAATGTAAGTGAAATAAATGAAGCAATTTTAGAATATGCAAATAATCATCAAGACTCAACAGGACTTGGAACAACATTAGTACTAGCATTACTAACAGAAGACTATTTAATATTTGGAAATATAGGAGACTCGACAGGATTTGTTTTGAAAAATAATAAACTTCATCAAATAACAAAACCTCATACATTGGTAAGTTTACTAGTAGAAGCAGGTCAGCTAACAGAAGAAGAAGCAAAAAATCATCCTAAGAAAAATGTCTTAATGAAAGCTTTAGGCGCAGCAGAAAAAATTGATATGGATATTTTTGATGTTGAAAAAGAAGTGGATGGTATATTCCTTTGTAGTGATGGACTCACAAACATGCTTTCAACAGAACAAATAGAAAAAGTGTTACAAGAAGATATTTCAATCGAAGAAAAAGTAAAAAAATTGATTCGTAAAACGAACGCTAGAGGGGGTAGTGACAATATATCTGTCGCATTTTTAGATAAGATAAGTGGGTGGAAAGAATGATAATGAAAGGGCAAAAGATTAGTGATCGTTACCAAATCATCAAAGCCATTGGTGAAGGAGGAATGGCCAATGTTTATCTAGCATACGATACTATACTAGATAGAAATGTAGCAGTAAAAGTATTAAGAGGTGACTTAGCAGGAGATGAAAAATTTGTTAGAAGATTTCAAAGAGAAGCATTATCAGCAAGCAGTTTAACTCATCCAAACATTGTGGAAGTATATGATGTAGGAGAAGATAATGGTCAATATTACATAGTTATGGAATATGTAGAAGGAAGACACTTAAAAAATTTAATCAAAAAACGGGGAAAACTAACAACTAGTGAAGTCATTGATATCATGTTACAAATAGCAGATGGAATGAGTGTTGCTCATGATTCTTATATCATTCACCGTGATATTAAACCTCAAAATATTATGATTTTAGAAAACGGATTAGTAAAAATCATGGATTTTGGCATCGCGATGGCCATGAACTCTACTCAACTTACCCAAACAAATTCCGTAATGGGAAGTGTGCATTATCTACCTCCAGAACAAGCAAACGGAAAAGGTTCTACACTACAAAGTGACATTTATTCTATGGGAATTGTCATGTATGAATTATTAACAGGTTCCTTACCTTACAAAGGGGATAATGCGGTAGAGATTGCTTTAAAACATTTAAAAGAACCACTACCAAGCATAAGGGAGAAACTGCCAAATATTCCTCAAAGTATCGAAAACATAATTATAAAATCTACAGCTAAAAATCCAAAAAATAGATACATTGATGCAAGAGAGATGCATAGTGATTTAGAAACCTGTCTTTTAGAGTCAAGAGCAAATGAAGAAATCATAAAACTGCCTTATCCAGAAAATGAAGAAACAAAATTAAAACAGCCAAAAAAAGTTGTTACAGAAGAAAAGAAAGAGAAAAAAGAACCAACAAAGAAAAAAAAGGAAATAGAAGAGGAAGGAATGGAAGTTTTGGCAAAGCAAATAACAAAAAATGATTTGAAAAAACAAAATAAATTGCTAATCGTACTTGCCTCTATCTTAACCATTTTAGTAGTAGCAATTACAACAGTAGTCGTGTTAATTCCTAAATTAACAATCAATAAAGAACTAAATGTTCCAGATGTAACAGGTTATACGATAGATGATGCAATTAAAACATTACAAGATGCTGGATTTACCGTTGCAAGTGATCAGCAAAGAATTGCCTCAGAAGAAATAGAACTTGGGAAAATTGTAAAAACATCTCCTCTTGCAAACACAAAAAGAACAAAAGGTACTGAAGTAACATTATGGATTAGTGAAGGAGATACAAAAATAACCTTAGAAGATTACAAAGGATTAAACTATTTAGAGATTAAAGGAAAATTAGAAGCTCTAGGAATCCAAGTTTTAGTAGAGAAAAAAGATAGCAATGATAAAAACATTGAAGAAAATATGATACTAGAGCAAAAACCTGCTGCAAATGAAAAAGTGGCTAAAGGAGATTATGTAACACTATACATTCCAAATGTCGATAAATATCCAGATTTTACAAATGGTTCTTATACATACAATGATGTCGTAGATTACTTAAAAAAATATGAAGTTACAGTAAATAAAGTAGAACAAGAATCAAAGAAAACACCTGGAATTGTAATAGGACAAAGTAGAGAAAAAGGAAGTAGAATTGTAAAAGGAACTTCAATTACTATCACAGTAGCTAAAAAAGCTTTAGAAGAAGATGATAAAGAACCAAATGATGATATTTGTACAGGAGATTTATGTTAAAGGGAACAATAGTAAAAAATATTAGTAATTCTTATACCATTTCTTCTAACGAGAATTTGTATGTATGCACACCAAGAGGAAAATTTAGAAAAGAAAATAAAACTCCTTTAGTAGGAGATGAATGTATCATAGATGAACAAAATAACTATATTTTAGAATTACTTCCGCGAAAAAATGAATTAAAAAGGCCAAATGTATGTAATGTAGATTTGGCTCTTATTGTAACTTCACTAAAACATCCAGATTTAAGTACAATCTTACTTGATAAAGAAATAAGTACTATTTTACTTTCTAAAATTAAACCAATAATATGTTTTACAAAAATAGATTTGTTAACAAAAGAAGAAAAAAAAGAATTTGAAGAACTAAAAAAATACTATGAAGAAATAGGTATTACTTGTTTTAAAAATGAGGAACAAGAAAAATTAGAAAAATATTTACAAGGAAATACAGTTGTTTTAACAGGCCAAAGTGGAGCAGGAAAAAGTACCCTAATAAATAAACTAGCCCCTAACTTAAATTTAAAAACAGATGAAATATCTAGTGCACTAAATCGCGGAAAACATACGACTAGGCATACAGAAATATTTGTAGTGAATAAAATTTCTTTTGTAGATACTCCAGGTTTTTCAAGCCTAAATTTAGAAGAGTATCCAAAAGAAAAGATAAAAGAGTCCATGTTAGAATTTCAAAACTATCCTTGTAAATACAAAGATTGCATGCATCAAAAAGAACCTAATTGTGGAGTAAAAAAAGCGGTAGAAGAAAAAATGATTAGAGAGTCAAGATATATTTCTTATCAAAAAATGTTAGAGAGGGAATAAATGAAAATAGCGGTATCTTATTTAAAAAATAAAAATGGAAATGAAAAAACAATTGAAAAATTAGGTCATACATCATGTGACTATATTCACATAGATTTAACAGATGGATTGTTTGCAGGAGAAAAAAATTATCAAATTGATACAATATTACAATTATTTAAAAACGTCCAAAAACCATTAGATATTCATTTAATGGTCAAAAATCCTAAAAAAGAAATTGAAGCTTTTGCAATATTAAATCCAGCATTTATAACCGTTCACTTAGAAATAGAAGATTTAGAAAACAATATTAAAAAGATAAAAGGCTTAGGAATTTCATGTGGAATCGCAGTAGATAAAGATACTTCGATAGAAAAGATTTATCCATATCTAAAAGAAATTGATTTAGTTTTAATAATGAGTGTAAAAGCTGGATTTGGAGGTCAATCGTTTCAACCCAAGTCATTAGAAAAAGTAAAAGCATTGATGAAAGAAAGAAAAGAAAAAAATTTATCTTTTAAAATCGCGATGGATGGTGGAATAAACGATAAAACAATAAAAGATATTCCCAAAGACATAGATTTAGTAGTATCAGGATCATTTGTATGTCTAGAAGAAGATTATGAACAACAAATAGAAAAATTAAAAAAAGCAGGAAACTAGTTCCTGGCTTTTTTATGCAACTTTTTTAGCTTCACGAGCACTGATAATCACTTTTTCACCATTGATGGTTTTCTTTTGTAAATTTGGTTTTTGACGTCTTTTAGTAGCATTTAAAGCATGACTTCTTGCATTTACAGTTAAAGGTTTTTTTGTTGATACTTTTTTAGCCATTTTGTTTCACCTCCACGTTTTTCTTTCTTTAAAGATTTTAACAAAATAAGAAGCAGAAGTCAATTAGATAAAAGAAAAACTACTTTTATTCTTAAAATTTTTAATAAGAAAAAATGAGAATAAAAGAGAAAAATGTCAAAAAATGTCAAATTGTTAGGAAAAGTAGGAAATAAAACAAATGAATTCTTCTTGAAAGAAGGCGTATATTTTAGTAAAATAGAATTGTTAGGAGGTCATAGATTATGTGGCAAGATATTTTATTGATAGTAATAGGTTTAATAGTTGGTTTAATAATAGGTTTTTTCGTAGCAAGACATTTAATGAAAAAGTATATGTTACAAAATCCACCAATCAATGAAAAAATGATTGAAGTGATGATGAGTAGTATGGGAAGAAAGCCAAGTCAAAAGCAGATTAAACAAGTAATGAATCAAATGAATCGTTATATGTAGAGAAATAAGCAAAAAACTTATTTCTTTTTTTGAAAAAAATTGTTATAATAAAAGATATAAAATAGGGTGGTAAAATGAACAAGAAGATAAAAGCAATGTTACTAATAATTTTATTGTCTATCATCTTTCTTATAGGTACTAGCTTTGCCTATTGGCAATTTAGTGAAACTCAAAAAGAAATAAGTGTAGTTGGAACAAAATGTTTTAAATTGACAATGTTAAATGAATCAGCTGGTATCCAAATAGATAAAGCCATCCCTTCAAGTGATGAAGAAGGAATGGAATCAGATGGATATACATTTACAATAAAAAATGTTTGTAATACAAATGCTGCGTATCAAATAAATTTAGAAGAATTAGAACTAGAAGAAAAAAGATTACCAAATGATTATATTCGTGTCTCTTTAAATGAATCAAAAGGAAAAAATTTAAATACTTATGAGAAAGTAAAAGAAACAATAGAAGGTGCAGATACTTCCCATAAACTAACAAGTGGGTCCCTAAAACCAGATGAAGAAGTAACATATAACTTAAAGTTATGGTTAGATGAAAATACTCCTGCAAGTGAAGAAGTAATAAGTTCAACGTTTAAATCGAAAGTAAGTATAATAGCAACATATAAAGAAGATTTAACAAATGAAATAGAGATAATAGTAGAAAGTGAAACGAAAGAATATAGTAAAGAAGAAGAGAAAATTTTAATAAAAGCAACAAGTAGTAACTATAACTTTATAGAAGTAAGTGAAGATGGAGTCATATTTAATCCAATAGAAAAAACAAAAGAATATCAAACAACAAAGACTTATCAAAAAGAAGGAATATATAAAATCTATTTAAAAGATGAAATGGGAAATATAAAAGAACAAGAAATAGAAACCACAAAACTAGACCAAACACCACCAGAGATTACAGTAAAAGAAGAAACTCCAAATGAAAATGGTGTTCAATTAAAAATAAATATCAAAGATATAAAATCAGGATTACAAGAATACCAAATAACAGAAACAAGAGAAACTCCAACAATATGGGAAGAAATAACAGGACATGAAGAAGAAATAGAAAAAGAAGTAACAGAAAATAAAATGTATTACATTTGGGGAAAAGATAAAGTAGGAAATATAAAAACATTAGCCTATAATGTAACCAAAGTAGATAAAAATCCACCAACCCTAGAAGTAACAAACAGCTTAACAAACTGGGGACTAAAAGATAAAATTATAATAAAAGCAAACGATGATTATGCAGGAATATCAGGATATAATATTTCAAAAATAGAAACAGAATATAGTTGGACACCAGTAGAAAATAATCCATTAGAATATCAAACAGAAATAGAAGTAGAAGAAAATGGAGTATATTATGTATCGGTAAAAGATGCATATGATCACATAACAACCAAACCAATCACGATAGAATGGATAGACAAAGAAGGACCAAATATAAAAAGTATCAATCCATCCACAAATTATAATGCTACCAATGAAATTACAATAGAAGCAGAAGACAAAGCCAAAATAGAAGGATATAACATAACAAAAGAAGATAATCCACCAAATGAATGGATACCAGTAACAAAAACAGAAGAAGAAAACATGGCAACGAAATATGAATATGGAACAAGTTGGGGAAGAGTCTTCTATCATAATAGTAAAGGAGCAACAAATCTTTTTCAAAATGAAGAAGAAGTATTAACTAGCAACAATGAAAATAAATATAGTGTATTAAAGAAAATAGAGAATTATCAAACAAAAGAGAAAAAATATGAATTTTTACTAGAATACCCAACCTTATCAAAAACAAAATATAATAGATGGATACAAAGTGCAAATCCAACAACGACAACAATAGCAAATGGAACAGGGAGTGAAACAGCCCCAGGATATGAAGAAGTTCATATTGATTGGTCAGGAAATTATTGGGGAGGATTAACAAAATCAACGAACCAATCCACCTTTATAAATGGTTCAGTAGGACATGGAAATTGGTTTTATGCAATAGGTTCTTATAGTAAATATAATGGAGGAATACCAGGGCCAGTTAGTAGTGCTGTGACAAGTGTGGAGTTATGGGCAAAAATAGAAGATATAGAAAGAGAAAGAAAAGAACAAATCAAAGTAAAAATAGGTGGAATAAAAGAAAATGGAACCTATTATGTATGGGTAAAAGACACATTAGGAAATCAAAGTAAAAGAACAGTAATAGTAAATAAAAAAGATGAAACAGGCCCAAATATAAAAAGTCTAACTACTGATACAGCATGGAAAACATCAAATACGATTACAGCAAAAGTAGAAGATAAAGAAAGTGGTTTAGTAGGAATATCTTGGAGTACTACAAGTACCCCACCAGAAAACTTCACAGAAGTAGGAATAACAAATGCTGAGCAAACATTTACAAATGTTGTAACAGAAAATAAAACCTATTATTTCCACGCAAAAGACAATGCTGGAAATATAACAACCAAAAGTGTAGTAGTAAATAGAGTAGATAAAACCCCACCAACTATCACAAACGTAACAGGAAATCCAACTGCATGGACAAAAAATAATGTAACCCTAACAATAAATGGAGCAACAGATGATGGAATAGGATTACATGAACAAAGTTATAGTTTTGATAATGGAATAAGTTGGCAAACAGAAAATACCAAAACATATACAATGAATACAAATAACATTATCATAAAAGTAAGAGATGCATTAGGAAATACTTATACAAATCCTGCAATAAGCATTACTAAAATAGATAAAACAAATCCAACTCAAAGTTTTGGAATAGCAAGTCAAACAGGAGGAAGTAATGGCTGGTATAAAGCCCTAGCTATCAAAGTAACAGGAAGTGATGGACAATCGGGAATAGCAAGTGCCAAATATTGTACAACAACCTCTAGTACATGTACCCCAGGAACTAATGGAACATTAAGTAACAATGCATTTAATGTAACCCTAGGAAACAATGCCTCAGCCCAAAAAGTCTGTGCAAACTTCACAGATAAAGTAGGAAATACAAGTGCGACAACTTGTTCAGGAACATTTAAAGTAGATACAACAGACCCAACCGCCAAAATTACAGCTACAGCAAAACAAAATAATATTACAATAAGTGCGAATGGTTCAAGTGACAATGGAAGTGGAATAGCAACTTATTATTATAGTAAAGATGATGGAGCAACATGGCAAAGTAGTACCTCAAATTCTTATACCTATACAAATTTAAGTGTAACAACATATAAACTAGCAGTAAAAGTAACAGATAAATCAGGACGAACAAGTGCAGTAGTAAAAGCCTCTGCTACCATTGCTTCTGATGTTACAATATTTGATTCGGGTTCAGCAAAATACACATATCAATTATCATATTCGGGTGGACAAGCTCCAAGAATATCAGGAACTTATTTCTATTTTGATGATGGATATAATAAAACAGTAATGTTTAAAACCGCATTCAATAACAATTATAAATATTTAAAAGTATCAGCAAAGGCCACAAAATCATCAGTTCATGGATCATATCATGTAGCAAGATTTGGAATAAAAACTGATTTGAATGCCCCAGAAGGAATTCCTTCTAATTGTATAAAAAATAATTATATAATCGGTTCTGCAAGTTCAAGTAATGTAACTACTTATAAAACCTTCTCCTTAGATTTAGGAGCTGTAACTCAAAATAGTTATTATGTTTACTTACATAATTGTGATACATTCTATTATGTGAAAAAAGTTTGGCTTTCTAATACCGCTTAGTAAAATTATTCTATACTTTTAAAACGATTCAAGTTGTTGACAAATAGAAGTCAATGACTTTTTTTATGTCTAAAAAATTAACGGCTATAAAGACAAAAAGCAAACGTCAAGGAAATGTAAATTGACTTAGGGGGGGGGGATGATGGTACAATAATTAAGAGAATAAAACAAGAAATAATACAACAAAAAGATAGTAAATGGTATATTCTTGTGTTACACTAGTATCATAGAAAAAATAGGAACATACTAGGAGAAGGAAGTTGGTTTATATATGAAAAAGAAAAAAGAATTATTGGTAGTAGGAATACTAATAGGACTATTTTGTGTCGTTGGAGTATCTTATGCAATATGGCAAGTAACACATGTCCAAACTGGAGAAAATAGTTTAACGGTTGGATGTTTTAAAGTAGAGTTTACGGATCAAAACCCAATTCAAATAGGAAAAGCTTATCCAATAGAAGATAGTGTAGGTAGATCTCTAACACCATATGAGTTTAAATTAACAAATACATGTAATGATTTAGCCTCTTATCAAATTAACTTAGAGGTATTAAATGATAGTACCTTGAATGAACATAGTTATATTAAAACAATGTTAGATGAAGAGAGTCCAAAGCTTTTAAACCGTAATCAAGTAGTAGAAAAGACTTTAGAAAATGCCACGACAGCTTATAAATTAAAGAAGAGTTTTCTAAGTGCAAATGAAACAAAGAGTTTTACATTAAGACTATGGCTAGATAAAAATACTCCAGCAGATGAAACAATCATGAATAGTGTATTTAAAAGTAAAGTAACTGTTACGACTAGTTTTATAGAAGAAGTAAAAACGACAAGTACGATGATGGCAATGGAATATTCTCATGTAAGTAATCAATTTTTAGGTAAAAATTTGACATACACTCAAAATGAAAAATATGAGGTGTCAACAATTTCGTTTGAAAGTGATGGAAAAACTTATGAAACCACAGAACCAATAATAGATTTTACAGAAGAAAAAGATGGTTCGATATTAGGCTATTATGTAAAAGAAGAAGGATTAGAAAGTTATATATTACATATTGTAGGCAATGGAAAAATTAAAGTAAATCCAAATGGCATGGGATACTTTAGTTTGGGATGCGAAGTTGTAGAAGCTTCTCCAGGTTTAATTTCTACTAATCCTATCTCTGTTCATATTATAGGAATAGAAAATATTGATACTACCGAAGTTACGAATATGCAGCATATGTTTGCTGGAGTAAATAATAAAGAGCTTGATTTAACAAATTTTAATACTGAGAAAGTAACGAATATGAGTTCTATGTTTTATGGCTATAGTAGTTTAACTTCATTAGATGTCAGTAATTTTAATACAAGTAATGTAACAGATATGTCTGGAATGTTTTTTGGATGTAGCAATTTAACAACTTTAGACGTCAGCAATTTTGATACTAATAATGTAACCGATATAGGTTCTATGTTTTATGGATGTAGTAGTTTAACTGATTTAGATTTAAGTGGATTTAATACAAGTAATGTAACAGATATGTCTGGAATGTTTTTTAGCTGTAGCAATTTAACTAGCTTAAATGTAAGTAATTTTGATACTAATAATGTAAGCGGAATGAGTGCTATGTTTGAAGGCTGTAGCAATTTAACAACATTAGATGTCAGTAATTTTGATACTAATAATGTAACCAATATGAGTTATATGTTTGAAGGCTGTAGCAGTTTAACAAATCTTGATTTAAGTGGTTTTGATACAAGAAAAATGGTAGGATATGGTTCTTATACAGGATTTTTTAGGATGTTTTCTGAATGTAATAACTTAACTACTATTACTTATAGTGAAAACTTTATTTATGTGAAAGGTGATGCTGTAGGGTTTATGTTTTCTAATTGTCCTGCAAATAAACCAACCCATGAATCTTGGAATGGTATTTTATAAATATCTTTTAATAAAAAGTGTATTTCAAACTAGAAAGATTTTTTCTATATAGATATTTTTAATTTCAAGTGTTATACTTAATGTACAAGGTGGGTGATATCATGTTTATACCATTAAAAGTGACAACAGATTATTCTTTATTAAAAAGCATGATAACCATTCCAAAACTTGCGTTATTTTTAGAAAAATATAATATTTTTGCATGTGGTATTTGTGATACAAATCTTTTTGGTGTAATGGAATTTTATAATACATTAAAAGCGAAAAATATAAAACCTTTAATTGGTTTAGAAATAAAAATAGAAAATATTACTCTATATCTTTATGCGAAAAATTATCAAGGTTATCAAGTGCTTCTAAAATTAAATACAAAGAAAGAAAAAGAAGAAATTACTTTAGAAGAACTAATTGAAAAAAAAGAAAATTTAAATATTATTCTTCCATATTTTGAAATAGAAAACTACAAAAAATTAGCAGAAAAATTAGAAAAAATATATATAGGTTATACAAAAGAAATTGAAAAAAATAATGCCAATATTTTAACAGAAAATTTAGTGTTTTGTCCAAATATAAAAGCTTTTACAAAAAAAGAAACAGAATATTTGCCTTTATTAGAAGCAATTGATTTAAATGAGTCCATAAAGCTAATTGAAAAAAAAGATTTATCGAAAAATTCTATGGAGTATGCAGTAAAAGAAGAAAAATTTTTAGATAAAACAGAAGAATTTGTGGCAAGCTGTAATGTAGAAATTCTAAAAAAAGAAAATTACATTCCGACATATTTAAAAGAGGGAAGTAGTGAAGAATTCTTAGTCGCGCTTGCTAAAAAAGGTTTACAAAAACGATTAAAAAATGAAAGAAAAGAAAAATATATAAAGAGATTAAATTATGAACTATCAGTTATTCAAAATATGGGCTTTGTCAATTATTTTTTAATTGTATATGACTATGTAAAATATGCCAAACAGAATAAAATCTTAGTAGGAGTAGGTCGTGGAAGTGCGGTAGGCTCTTTAGTAAGCTATTGTCTTGGCATTACTGATGTAGATCCACTAGAATATAATTTACTATTTGAACGATTTTTAAATCCAGAAAGAATAACTATGCCAGATATAGATATTGACTTTGAAGAAACAAGAAGAGATGAAGTAATTAATTATGTAAAAGAAAAATATGGAAAAGAAAATGTCGCGAATATCATGACTTTTGGAACCCTAAAAAGTAAACTTGCATTAAGAAGTGTTGGGAAATCCCTAGAAATAAATCAAGCAATAATCGATGCTTTTGTAAATAAAATTGATATCAAAAAAACATTACAAGAAAATTTACAAAATAAAGAAATTCTTTATTACGTCGAACAAAATGAAGATATCAAAAAAATGATGTTGAATTCACTAAAAATAGAAGGCTTAAAAAAACATATTTCTACTCATGCTGCAGGTGTAGTAATTTCAAGTGTTCCACTAGATACAGTAATTCCAATTCATTTTAATAATGGAGATTTACTAACTGGAGTAACCATGAATTATTTAGAAGATTTAGGTCTTTTAAAAATGGACTTTCTATCAATATCAAACTTAACTATCATTCGTAGTGTGTTAGAACTAATAGAAGAAAATACAAACCAAAAACTAGATATCAATAAAATTGATTTAAATGACCAATCAGTATTAGATTTATTCACAAATG
Source organism: uncultured Mycoplasmatota bacterium (assembly GCA_947649355.1). Classification (GTDB taxonomy): domain Bacteria; phylum Bacillota_I; class Bacilli_A; order RF39; family UBA660; genus Ventrenecus. The sequence goes on from CANSRG010000011.1 coordinate 26,959, forward strand.
CAAACACTATTGGAATATTTCAATTTGAAAGTGAGGGCATGAAAAGTTTTTTAAGAAAACTAAAGCCCACAAAATTTTTGGATTTAGTAGCAGCCATGGCTCTTTATAGACCAGGACCTATGGATAATATTGATACGTACATAAAAAGAAAAGAAGGAAAAGAAAAAATAGAATATCTTCATCCTGATTTAAAAGACATTTTAGAAGAAACCTATGGTATCATTGTTTATCAAGAACAAATAATGCAAATATTAGTACTTATTGGGGGATTTTCTTTTTCAGAAGCAGATATAATAAGAAGGGCAATGAGTAAAAAAAAGAAAGAAATAATAGAAGAATACAAAGAAAAATTTATCATAGGAGCAAGAAAAAAAGGATATATTGAAAATGTTGTGCTAAAAATTTATGAATTGATTGTAAAATTTGCTGATTACGGCTTTAATAAATCCCATTCTGTATCTTATGCATTATTTGGGTATCAAATGGCTTATTTAAAAACTTATTATCCAATTTATTACATTGCAAATCTTCTAAATTTAAATATTGCTAGCACAATTAAAACAAAAGAATATTTAGGATTAGCAAAAAAAATGGGAATCAAAGTTTTACCTCCAAGTGTAAATAAAAGTGAATTAACATACAAAATAGAAGGAAACACAATTCGCTTACCTTTTGAAGTAATAAAAGGATTAGGAAGTGAAGCAGGAAAAGTAATTGTAAATAATAGACCATATCTAGATTTCTTTGATTTTGTAAAAAAAACATATGGAAAAAGTGTAACCAAAAAAACAATAGAATCTTTAATTAGTGCAGGAGCTTTTCTAGAAATAGAAGAAAATCAAAATTCTTTAAGAAAATCCATTGAAAAAGCTTTAAAATATGCCGAATTATCAATAGGATTAGAAGAGGACTTTATTTTAAAACCTGTTTTAGAAGAAAGTGAAAAAGAAAGAGAAGAAGAAAAAAGAAAAAAAGAATATGAAGTGTTAGGTTTTTATTTAAGTAATCATCCATCAAGTCGTTACATAGAAGAAAAAATTATGAAACTAGAACATATAGAAGAATATCATAATAAACATGTAGAATGTGTTGTTGTTGTAGAAAAAATAAAAGAATTAACAACAAAAAAAGGAGAAAGAATGGCATTTTTAACAGCAAGTGATGAAACGGATGTTGGAAACTTTGTAGTATTTGCATCCATTATGAAATACTTGCAAAATGTAAAAATTGGTGATTTAATCCTTATTGAAGGAAGAATTGCAAGAAGATATTTAGAATATCAAATAAACGTTAACAAAATAGAAAAAATTAGTGGAGGAGAGTAGTATGAAAGATGATGTAAAAAGATTTATAGAAAGTATTTCCTATGATGGAGATACCTTGCCCTTACAAACTATAGAAATCGAAAAAGTATTGTTAAATCGTCGAAACGAAACATTTGAAGTCATTATGACAAGAGACGAAGTATTACCCTATGAAATAGCTTCATCTCTTTTACTAGCAAGTAAAAATGGTATTCATAATAAAGACAAATGTTTTATTACACTAAAATATAAAGAAGTAAAAGAACAAGATAAATTAGAGTATTTAAAAGAAATCTTTAAAATATATAAAATAAAAAAACCTTCTTTACAAAGTGTATTTGAAAATCCATTAGAAGTAAAAAATAACATAATTCTTTTAGAAGTAGCAAATAAAATGGAAGAAGAAATCTTAAAACAAGAAATAAATAATTTAAAACAAGAGTTTATGATGTATGGTCTTGGTGTTCAAGAATTTCAAATTTCCATCAATGAAGAAAAACAAAAAAATATTAAAGAAGAAATCGAAGCTGCAAAAAAAGATACGAAAATAGTAGTAGAAGAAACAAAAAAAATAGAAGGTAATGTAATTTTAGGAAAAGAAATTACAGGAGATGCAACCGCGATAAATAATATTATGGGAGAATCAAAAAATGTCATTTTTGAAGCCTATATTTTTGGAATAGACACGATGGAAAGAGAAACGATTAACATTATTACATTAAAAATTAGTGATAAAACAAACTCTCTTCTTGCTAAAATATTTAAAAAAGATAAAAAAGAATATCAAGCAATTCTAAAAACATTAAAAACAAATGCTTGGTATCGTTTTCAAGGAAATGTAGAATTCGATAATTTTGCCAAAGATTTTGTGTTAGCTATTAGAAATTTAGAAAAAATAGATGGAAAAGATGAATTTCAAAAAGATGAAGAAGAAATTACTAGGGTAGAACTGCATACACATACTATGATGAGTGCCATGGATGCTGTAGTTCCCTATGAAAAAAAAGACCCAAGAAATATTATTAAATATGCCCAAAAACTTGGTCATAAAGCAATCGCAATTACAGACCATAACTGTGTACAAAGTTTTCCAGAACTATACCATACATTTCAAGATATCAATAAAGGAAAAGAAGGAAAAGATAGATTTAAAGTATTATATGGAGCGGAAATGAATATCGTAAATGATGATATTGATTTAATTTTTAATCCAAAAGAATATGATTTATTAAATGATACTTTTGTCGTTTTTGATACTGAAACAACTGGTTTTTATGCAGGTTCTGATCAAATGATTGAAATAGGAGCTGTAAAAATTCAAAATGGTAAAATTTTAGATCGGTTTGATGAACTAATTGATCCTCATCGCCCAATTCCTAAAAAAATTACGGAATTAACATTTATTACAGATGAGATGGTAAAAGGATGTGATACCGAAGAAAATGTCACTAAAAGATTTTTAGAATGGGTAGAAAATTTACCAATGGTTGCTCATAATGCAAAGTTTGATATTTCCTTTCTTTCCTCTGCATGTCATAAATATGGATTAAAAGAATTTGACCAAACCGTAGTAGATACTATGAGTATGGCAAGAATGATTCATCCTGAATGGCCAAATCATAAACTTCAAACATTAACAAAAAAATTAGATATTCCTTGGGAAGAAGATAAACACCATCGTGCGGATTATGATGCAGAAGGAACCTCAATAGCTTTTTATAAAATGTGTAAAACGCTTTATGACAGAAATATTTCAACAACAAAAGATTTATTAGAAGAAGTAGACATGAAATCATTAGTAAGATTTGCATTCCCATTTCATGCAACCTTAATTGCTAAAACAAGAGAGGGATTAAAAAATTTATTTAAAATTGTATCTATCGCGAATACCAAATATTTATATAAAAATGAAGCACCAAAAATTCCAAGAAATGAAGTTGCAAAATTAAGAGAAGGACTTTTAATAGGTTCTGGTTGTATTCATGGAGAGATTTTTGATAAAGCAAGTAGTAAAGATGATGAAGAATTAGTAAACATGATGAATTTTTATGATTATATAGAAGTACAACCCATCAGTGCCTTTTCTCATTTGATTGGGCCAGAATCAAAATTCCCAAATATTTTAGCTGCTGAAGAATTTCTAAAACGAATTATAAGAGTAGCAAAAGAAGCAGGAAAACCAGTAGTAGCTACAGGAGATGTACATAATTTAACCAAAGATGATTTGATCTATAGAGAGATTATTATAAACCAAAAATTCAATGGAAAATTACATCCCTTAAATAGAAGAGGATTAGAAATACCAAATATGTATTTAAAAACAACCAAAGAAATGTTAGAAGACTTTGCTTTTTTAGGGGAAGAAGAAGCTTATGAAATAGTAGTAACAAATACAAATAAAATAGCTGACATGGTAAGTGAAGTAGAAGTAATACTAAATACCCATGGAATTCCATTCGCCCCTAAAATAGAAAATTCAAAAATTACAACTACGAAAATGGTTTATGAAAAAGCAGAAGAATGGTATGGGAACCCACTTCCATTTCACATTGAAGAAAGAATAGCTCTAGAACTTTATGGAGCACCATTTATAGAAGCTGTGAAAAAAAACTCAGAAGGAAAAGAAGAACAAGAAGTTTATAAAAGACTTCATGAGGTAGTAATAAAAGGACCAGAAGAAGTAGAAGAAGAGATATTTTTAAGCTTAAGAAAAACAGACGAGGAAACAGAAGAACAAGAACTAAGAAAAATAGCAAAAGAAAAAATGACTGCTATCATTGGAGCAAACTTTGACGTTATTTACTTAATCGCTCAAAAACTAGTAAAACACTCAAATGATGAAGGATTCTTAGTTGGTTCTAGAGGTTCTGTTGGGTCAAGTTTTGTCGCCAATTTAATGGGAATTACCGAAGTAAATAGTTTAGCGCCTCATTATCGTTGTCCAAAATGTAAAAGAAGCGAGTTTAATAACGAAGAAAATGAACCTCTTGGAAATGAATATAAATGTGGATATGATTTACCAGATAGAAATTGTCCAAATTGTAACATTCCAATGCACAAAGAAGGACACGATATTCCGTTTCAAACATTCCTTGGATTTAATGCAGACAAAGTACCAGATATAGATTTAAATTTTTCGGATTTAAATCAAGCAAGTGCTCATGAATATACAAAAGTATTATTTGGAGAAGACAATGTATATCGAGCAGGAACGATTGGAACTGTTGCTGAAAAAACAGCATATGGTTATGTAAAAGGGTATTGTGAAGCGAAAAATATTATCATGAGAAATATAGAAGTAGAACGTTTGGCAATAGGTTGTACAGGTTGTAAAAGAACTACAGGGCAACATCCAGGTGGAATCGTTGTTATTCCAGGATACATGGAAGTATTTGATTTTACAGCATTCCAATATCCATCAGAAGATCCAACAAAAGATTGGCGAACAACCCATTTTGATTATCATGCCATTGATGAATGTGTTTTAAAATTAGATATTTTAGGACATACAGATCCAACTCAGCTTAGAATGATTCAAGACCTAACAGGAGATGATATTACAAAAGTTCCATTAGACGATAAAGAAACAATGAGTATTTTTACAAGTACAAAAGCCTTAGGAGTAACAAAAGAACAAATTTTGTGTGATACAGGAACACTAGGAGTACCAGAATTTGGAACACCATTTACAATTCAATTAGTAAAAGATACTAAACCAAAAACTTTTGCCGAATTAGTAAAAATTTCTGGACTAGCCCACGGAACAGATGTTTGGCTTGGAAATGCTCAAGAATTGATTCAAAAAAATATCGTGCCATTTTCAAAAGTAATTGGATGTCGAGATGATATTATGGTTGAACTTATGTATGGAGGTTTAGAACCATTTAAAGCATTTAAGATTATGGAATTTGTAAGAAAAGGAAAAGCAAGTAAGGAACCAGAAGCTTGGGCAGGATTTAAAGAAACCATGGAAAAAGCAAAAATTCCAGATTGGTTTATCAATTCTTGTTTTAAAATCAAATACATGTTTCCAAAAGCCCATGCGGCAGCTTACGTTATGAGTGCCTTTCGTATAGCATGGTATAAAGTTCATAAACCACTTGTATACTATGCAACTTATTTTTCAACAAGATTTACAGACTTCGATATTGATTCTATGATAAAAGGATATGATGCAATAAAAGCTAAAATGTTAGAATTGCAATCAAAAGGATATGATATGACAAACAAAGAAGCAAGCACATTAGAAACATTAAAGCTTGCACTAGAAGCAACAGCAAGAGGCATTAAATTTAAAAACTTAGATATTGAAAAAAGTGATGGAAGTAATTTTATAATGGATGAAAAAGAAAATGCGTTAATCATGCCATTTCGAGCTTTAGATGGACTAGGAGATGCAGTAGCAACAAAAATTATTGAAGAAAGAAAAGAAAAAGCTTTTTATAGTATCGAAGATTTTCAACTTCGAGGAAAAGTAAATCAAACAACAATTGATAAAATGCGAATTATGGGAGTATTTGGTACAATGCCAGAAACAAGTCAATTATCATTATTTTAAATAGGAAAAGACAAAATTTTCCTATTTTTTCTTGACTTTTAGGGGGGGGGGTTATGGTAGAATAGAAATAGAGAATAGAAGATGTCGAAATACAGCCAACTAGTAGTGATAGATGTAGCTTTATGTTACTCTAATATTAGAAAGTTTAGTATTAAATTCTCTAAAGAAAGTAGGAAGTTTGATGAAAAAGAAAAAAATATTATTAGTAGTGGGAATACTAATAGGAGTATTAAGTGTAGTTGGAGTCTCTTATGCAATATGGCAACTAACGCTTAAGCAAACAGGAACAAATGTAGTTTCAACAGGATGCTTTAATATCACATTTGAAGGAGAAAATGACATTCATTTAGATAATGCTTATCCAATGAGTACCAATGAACTAGAAGATTTTTTAAAGACTGCAACCCCTTATCATTTTACCATCACAAATACATGTGAATCCTCAGCAAATGCAGTTATAAATTTAGAAACACTTGGGGTAGAAGGAAAGAAATTACCTGATGAAGCTCTTGGGATATCATTGTTTAATGGAAAGTTTTCTAATCTTGGAGA
>CANSRG010000012.1 GCA_947649355.1 uncultured Mycoplasmatota bacterium
TTTCATTTTTATAAAAAAAACTGCTAACAAATTTACTTTGTCAACAGTCTGAAACCAAGTTTTTTTAAAAACATGGTTTTCTAACTTATAATTTGTTTACTTGGAATGGTTCTACTTCTACAGAAGTCTCTTGACCAAATAAGTCAATCATAACAATGATTCGGTTGTTTTCTAAATCAATCGTGTTAATCGTTCCTTCCATTCCTTTAAATGGTCCATCCACAATAGATACTCTATCTTTAACTTCCATTTCTGATTCAATATCCATTCTGCTCATTCCCATATTTACTAAAATACGATCTATTTCTTGAGGTTCTAGGGGGGTTGGTTTGGCTCCTTTTCCACTCGAACCGATAAAACCAGTAACTCCAGGAGTATTTCTTACTATGTACCAAGCCTCATCACTCATAATCATTTCAACAAGAACATATCCAGGAAACATTTTTTTCTTTTTTTCCTTTTTTACTCCATCTTTTATTTCAATTTCTGTTGTTTCTGGCACTATAACTCGAAAGATGAAATCTTGCATACCCATAGATTCTGTACGCATTAAAAGTTTTTCTTTTACTGCTTCTTCATGTCCCGAATAAGTATTTACTACATACCAAAGTTTTTCCATTATAATGCCCCCTTAACCCATGATAATAATGCTGATAAGATTAAAAAGAAACAAACTAAAAATACGACAATTGCAATTGTTGCAAAAGTATATGTTACCACTTCTTTTCCTGTTGGAAATTTCACTTGTTTCATTTCTCTCCATACTTCTTTTAAATAGCCTGGTTTTCTTTCTTTTTTTACTTTTTTTGTTTTCTTCTCTTTTTTTCCCATTTTGCCACCTCAATTTTTCCAAAAGAAAAACACTATCTCGTGTTTCTATATATAACTTATCATAAGACTTCCTGTTTTGCAAGTTATTTTTTTCTTTTTTTAAACACGGGATGCCTTAATTTACCCGAACTTTCTTTTTCTAAAAATTCTACTTCACAAAGATATTTTGGTGTAACATAAAAAACATTTTTTTCTTCTTGATTTTTAAAAGGACTTGTTTTTCTTTTTCCACTTTTTCTTAATAATTCAAATAGTTTATTTTTCTTTGGAATTGATACTTTTCCTACATAATAAAACGAATGGCACTTTTTCTCTCCAAGTAATGCCACAAAAACAAACTCACTTTTCTTTTCTTCATATCCACCTATATAAAAATCTTCTGATTTTATATTTTTTATTTTAAGCCAGTTTTCTGTTCTGGTATTTTTTTCATAGATGCTTTTCTTTTCTTTAGCAACAATTCCTTCTAAATTCATTTTTTTAATTTTTTCAAACAATTCAATTCCTTTTTCTTCTATATATATACTTTTTACAAATTCTTCTGTATCTAGAAACTCATTTAATTTTTCTTTTCTTTTTAGAAGGGGCATATTTGTTAAATCTTTACCACTATATAATATATCAAAGGCTATGAATACTACTGGTTCTTGTATACTTTTTAATTGTATTTTATTTTTTTCTTTTAAATGCAACCTTTCTTGTAATTTACTAAAACTTGGCACTTTTTTATGAAAGGAGACAATTTCTCCATCAAATATCGTTGGCTTTTCAATAAAAGTTTGAATTTTTTTTAATTCTGGGAAAAGAAAAGTAATGTCTTTTTGATTACGACTTTTTATTAGAAACCGCTTTTTACTCACATAAATTAAACTTCTAATTCCATCAAATTTTATTTCATATATATAGTTTTTATTATTAAATGGTTTTTCTATTTCTTTTAGTAGCATAGGTTTAAAGGATTCATTCATTTTTTTAAACTCATTTCTAATGCTTTCATTAAATCTGTAACTTCTTTTTTAGGAGATTTTTTTGTCTTTTTTACTTTTTTACCATTTAATTTATTTTCAATTGCTTCTTTTACTTTTTCTTGATATAGATCTTTATATTTTTGTGGTTCAAAATGGCCTTTTAAATTTTCTATTAACTTAATTGCCAAATCAAGTTCTTTTGTTCCAATTTTTTCTGTAAATTCATTTTGACTTAAATTTATTTCTTCTTCAAAATATAGAGTTGTTAAAATAATATTTGTTTCGTGAAATCTTATTATAGCATAATAAAATTTTCCAAATAATATGGTTTTACAAAGACCCACTAAATTAGTTTTTTTTAAAGCACTTACAAATAAATTATAAGCTTTACTTTTCTTTTCGGTATTTAATTTATAGCTTTTTTCAAAGTAACAAGGATCAATTTCTTTTAATGGAACAAAAGAAATAATTTCTATCTCATCATTACTTTCAGGTTTTAAATCTTCTAATTCTTTTTTGGTAAACTCTAAATAGTTTCCTTTTTCATATTGATAACCTTTTATAATTTCCGATTCTTTTACTTCTATTTTACAACGAGGACAATACTTTAAATAAGAAATCCTATCTCCACATTTTTTATGGAGCTGATTAAATGACACATCGTTATTTTTTACAACTGGATTTAGTATGACAGGAATATTTACAAGACCAAAAGATATATTACTTTTTCTACTTGGCATAACATCACCTTTTTTTAGTATGCTCTTTTTTCATTTTTTTATGAAATTTTATTTTTGAAACAAAAAACCTTGTTTCTATTTTTTAAGAAACAAGGATTACATTTTAAGACTCTTGATATTCTAATTTTTTATTATATTTATGAATTTGATTTCGAATATTTCTTAAACCATATTTTTCTATTTCTGCATCTTTTAAAATTTCTTCTTCGGTGATTGTTTTATTTTTTAAATTTTTCTTTATATATTCTTTTGCAACTTCTTCTGTAATATTTTCATATTGGAGAATTTTATCAATTCTTCCTAATAATTCTTTTGATAGTAATCCTTCTAAAGAAGATGCGTGCGAATCGAATCCTACTTTTTTTCTTCCAATTACATTACTTGTTAAAAAAATAAATGTGTGGTCAAAACGTATTTTATTTTCTTTTCGGTCTGTTATAAATCCTTCATCTAAAATTTGTAGTAAAAGATTTAATACTTTAGGATGAGCTTTTTCTATTTCATCAAACAAAATTGTTGAATAGGGATTTTCTCTTAATTTTTGAAAAACATAATTATCATCATAACCTACATATCCTGCTGGAGAACCTATTAACTTATTGATGCTTTCTTCGCTTGCATATTCACTCATATCAATCCTTAGTAAATTTGTTTTTAATGTATTACTTATTATTTTTACGGTTTCTGTTTTTCCTACTCCACTTCCTCCTACTAGTAAGAAACTTGTCCCTTTTTGTTTAGGACACTCTAAAACACTTAATAATTCTTCTAAAACTTTATCTTGTCCTAATATTTTTTCAAATAGATTTTTCTTTATTTCTTTTTGTAATTCTTTTCTATCTCCACGAATATTTGCTCTCGTTTTTGTTTCAATCATTTCTAATATATCATCTTTTGTAATTTCTATTCGTTTTTCTTCTTTATTTAAGCTTATTTCTTTTTTTAGTTGTTCTTCTTTTTTTGCTTCATAAATTGCAGATTCATAATCTCCTAATTTAATATATTTTTCTTTTCTTTTTTTTATTTTTTCTAAATTTGTAAGTGTTTCACGATTTTTGAAATTTGCTTTTTTTAATTTTACTCTAGAGCAAACAGAATCTATTAGTTCAATTGTTTTATCAGGATTACATTTTGTAAAAAGATATTCTTCACTGCAATCATAAAAATCTTCTAAGTTTTCCTCGGTTATGCTTATGTTATAATGAGTTTCTAAATTTGGTTTTAGTGATTTTAAAATATTCATCATCGATTCTTTATTTGGTTCTTCTAATATAATCTGTTCAAATCTTCGATCTAGTGCTTTATCTTTTTCTAAAAACGTATGATATTCTTCAAGTGTTGTTGCCCCTATTATTTTAATTTCTCCTCTTGCTAAATATGGTTTTAAGATATCACTTGCTGCTATCGCTCCTTCTGCTCCTCCAGCATTTACCATAGTATGAATTTCATCAATAAATAAAATGATGTTTCCATTTGTTTTTACTTCTTTAATAATTTTATGTAATCTTTCTTCAAATTCACCACGATATTTTGTGCCTGCCACTAAGGAACCCATTTCTAACATAATTATATCCATATTTTGAAGTTCTTCTGGTACTAAATGTAGTTTAATTCTTCTTGCTAATTCTTCTACTAAAGCCGTTTTTCCTACCCCAGCTTTCCCAATTATTAAAGGATTATTTTTTTGGCGACGGAGAAGCGTTTCTATCATTAAAGTCATTTCTCTTTCTCTTCCTACAATTTTTTCTTGTTTATTTACAGAATTTGTAAGAGAAACACCGATTTTTAATATTTCTAAATTTTTGTTTTTGTTCTCTTTTCCGAACGTATTTTTTTTCAATTTTGCAAATACTTCTTCTACCGGCAAATCTAAATTTAATAAGATTCTATATGCCACGCCTTCTCCTTCTTCTAGTAAAGCGAGAAATAAATGACTTGGAGTTACTAACCCTTTATTATTTTCTGATGCATCTAGACTGGCTAGTTCAATTACTTGTTTTAGCATTCCAGTATATAAATTTAACTCTTGTTCTTTTGATGCTTGTCCTACCATAAATAAGAGTTCTTCTTTAAAATCATTATAAGTAATATTATATTCTTTTAGTAAGAAAGAAACTTCATTTTCTTCTTTTAAAATGGCAAGTAGTAAATGTTCTGTTCCTACATAAGGATGTCTTAATTCTAATCTAATTTGTTCTGCTTTTTTTAATATTGCTGCAACTTCATAACCAAAATTATGAAACATAAAAAATCCTCCTTTAACATTCTATGTTATTTATGGAGGATTAGAACTTTTTTTATTCAAAAAGAATTTCTTTATTTTATAATGTAATCCCAGATAGTAGTTTATTTAATTTTCAAGCTATTATTTTTTGGATTTTTTTCCAATTTTTAATTAAAATAAATCAAAGTATAAATTTGTTATCTAGAAATTTCTCAATAGAATTATTTTTAATTATTCAAACTGTTCAAAGCTGTTCAATTCTGTTCGAAGCTGTTCATCTTAATAGCGTTATTATTTTAGTATATATTTCCCATATCCATCATTCTTTGTAGTCCCAGTCCATACAACTAAATTTCTTGCTATTAGTCTATTTAATAAAGTTACAGCTGTAGTTTTACTTCTACCTATTATAGTATTCAGTTCATTCATGTAAAATTAGTGGGTTTATTTGCTGGACAATTTAAAAACATATTTTCTATATTTGCATTATTTGCATGAACAAAATCATTATTATATAATATTTCTACTAATTTGTTACAATTTCCAAACATTTGATACATAGTTGTTACTTTTCTAGTATTTAAACTTCTTAAATCTAGTGTAGTCAAATTATTACAGCCTGAAAACAGGAATTCCATGTCGGTTACATTTATCGTATTAAAATTATTTATGTTTAATGAAGTTAAATTTACACAGTCTTGAAACATTGAACTTATATCACTTACGTTTTGAGTATTAAAATGAGCTAAATTTAATTCATTAAGACTTTTGCATCCCCAAAACATGCCTTTCATATTGGTTACATTTCCTGTATTAAAATTACTTATATCAATTGTATTTAAGAGCTCGCACATCAAAAACATCCATGACATGTTGGTTACTTTCTCTGTATTAAAATGACTTAAATCCACATTCGTTAAATTGCTACATCTAGAAAACATAGAATTCATATCGGTTACATTTGTTGTGATAAATGTATGAATATCTAACGTTTTTAAGTTGCTACATTCGTGAAACATCCCATGCATTTCGGTAACATTTTCAGTTTTAAAGTTTTTCAAATCAAGAGTGGATATATTATTGCAGCCTGAAAACATATATGACATGTTGGTTACTTTTTCGGTATTAAAATGAAGTATATTTAAATTACTAAGTTGTTTACAATTCCAAAACATACCACTCATATTTTCTACATTTGAAGTATTAAAACTACTTAAGTTCAAAGTATTTAGTTTATAACAATTATTAAACATAAAGCTCATATTGGTAACTTTACTTGTATTTATGGTTTCTAATCCTTCTATACTTTCTAAGTTTTCTAAATTCATAAATAAAAAGCTGCTGTTTGGATTTAAAAATAATTCTTTATTACTTTGTAAATATGCTGTGTAGGTAGAAGGGGCAGATTCATTTTCTACAATGTAGCTCATAATACTTTTATCTTTTTTGGTTGATTCATCGTATTCTAAAATTGCATTCTCTATTGGCTTTATTTCTTTTTGAATAATAATTTTGGTAATACTTTCTTTATACTCCCACATTCCATCATTCGTGGTGCTATTTATCACTCTTAACATTCCTTCTTGCTTCTCTTCAAAATAAAGATAGCAGGTCGTTCTTTGGCTTTCGCTTGAAATGTAATTTTCAAAATTTATTAAAGCAGACCAATTCTCATCATCCCATTTTATTGTTATCCCATTGTTACAATTTGATTCTTTCGATAATGTTAAACCACTTTCTTTTGACGGCATTTCATAGATTGGCTCATTGTTTATAAAATAGGCATATTCTAGATTTTTTTCTTTTCCTTCTTTTTTTGGAAAATATAGGGTAATCATACTTAAAAATAAAAGTATTCCTATTATTAGTATTTTTTTAGAAAATCCAATTTTCATTGTTTTTTCACCCTACTTTCTTGAGTATTATATCACATTATTTATTAAAAAAAGCAGGATATTTCCTACTCGAATTTAAATAAGTTTAAACCTATTTCTTCATTTTTTTCTCTATTTACTTTTCCTTCTATTTTGGTAATCATAATTTCTCCTGTTGCAGATATTGTGGCATTTACAAGATGACCACCATATACTTGTAACGATAAATCGCTAAAATTGATATGACAATGTAAGTAAACTTCATTTTCTTTTCTTGTGATGTTACCTATTAAAGCAGTGATTTCAAACATTCCTTCCATGGTTGTTGTTTTATATTCTTTAGTTTCAGTATTAAATAAACCAATTTCTACTTTATTTGCAGCACCTAGACCACTAATAGTCCCTAAAAATATATCTTCTTTTTCACAAAGTTCTTTGATTTTTGTTAAAATTTCTTCATTCTTTTCTAATCTTAATACATAATGATTATTAAATTTTCTATATTCCATTTTTTTCCTTTCCTTTTAAAAAAATCACCGAAGTGATTTTTTTAGATCCATGTTAATAGTCCAAAAATAACTAATAAACATACAAGCATTCCTATAAAGAATTTCCAAATATATCTCATCCACTTCTTATAAGAAATATCCATATAAGAAAGACCAAATAATAAGAAAACGCTTATAGGTGTAATAAATTGAACAAGTCCATATATTGTTGTAAATATTAAATAAACAATATTTGCTTCTGCTCCAGTATAGCTTCCTAAATAGCCATTTAAAGAAAATCCTAAATATGCAAAATCGCTATTAAATATACTTCCTATAAATGCTTGTAAGAATGTAACTAGTGGATTAAATGATTCTGTAATTCCTCCTAATGCACTAATTATACTTGGCATGATTGGTGACCAGTATAAGAACACAAATACTAAATAAGCTAGTAATAAAAATGATATTGGACGAATTACTTTTTTCATACCATCCCATGCATTTGTGAAAAATTCATTTAATTTCATTCTTGACATAAATGCAATTAGAATTGTAGCAATTCCAAGAACAATAGAGTAAGTAAATAAATACCATGTTCCAAATGATGGCACTAAATCATATGCCATGTTTGGTAGAGATGACCCTAATATTACATTAAATATTTGGAAATCACCAATTGCTAATTTCATTAACCATTCATGGAATTTTTCAAATACTTCTATTTCAAATATTCCAAGCCACGATGTAAATCCTAATACCGCAAAAACAAATAATATTAGCATTATAAGAATAATTGGCCATATTGCTGTTTTCTTCTTTTTTGGTTCTTCTACTGCAAAAACATCATCTAGTATTTCTTCTTGTTTTGTCTTTTTCTCTAATTGTTTTTTTAGATATACTACGTTAAAGAAATTAAATAAAATATATGCTAATACGAAAACTCCTATACGTACTTCAATTTCTGTTAGCATTGAAATATCTTGGCTGTTATAAGCTAAGTATTCTACAAAGCCCATTAACCCTTCTGTTCCGATTGTTGCACCTAAAATACCTACTAAAATAGATCCAAAAGTAGTTGCAAAAGCACTAATCTTATCTAATCCCATACGACGCAATACAGTAATTAAAAATGGAATGAATAGCAATAATATCATTGTATTATTTAAGACAGATGCTAAAGCTGCTATGATAAATGATACTCCTAATGAAACACCTATAACATGTCCTTTTCCAAATTTTGCAAGACGTGAGACAAGAGTTTTATACATTTCTGTTTTTGTTACTACACCATAAAATATTCCCACTAATAATAGAAAAGCTATTTGTATAGAATAGTTTTGTATAGCAAATGTGAAGCCATAAAACAAATGTACTAAACCAATTCTTCCTAATTCTCCTTCAGTAAGTGTAGCTCCTGTTGAAAATGTTCCTGTTGGAATAATCCAAGTTAAAACTACTACTAAAAGAATCATTATAGATAGAATCTTTACTAAATCATGTTCTTTAAACATTTTTTTCATATATTCTCCTCCTTCACTTATGATTATAGCATAAATCAAGAAAAAGTTAAGAATTTTACACTTTTTTTTGATGAAATCTTTGTGAAATTTGGTTAATGATATACTTTTTTATATTTTTTAATTTTTCCTTCTATTTTCTTACATGGTTCAAATAATTCTTTTACAGATACTCCAAAGACATCTGCAATATCAAAAATAGTTTGTAAATTTGCCATTTTATGAGCATTTTCTATTTGACTAATGTAGTTTGATGTTTTTCCAATCATCTCGGCAAATTCTTCTTGGGTATATTCTTTTTCTAAACGAAGTCTTTTTATATTATTTCCTAAGTTTTTTAATTCTTGTTCTCGGTTCATATGCCCACCTATTTTTTATTTTACTTAATGTAATAAAAAATTAACATTGACTCTGAGTAAAAGAACCGATTTTGTTCTTTTTTCTTTTTTTAAAAAATTTTCTTTTTTATTTATCACATTGTACCACATTTTTGGCTTATAAGTCAATTTCTTAAAGTATAAAAAAAAGAACTCTTTTTGAATTCTAATCTTTTGGTCTCATTAACGGAAATAAAATAACATCTTTAATATTTTCACTAGAAGTTAGTAGTTGAACTAAGCGATCAATTCCCATTCCCCAACCACTTATAGGTGGCATTCCATATTCCATTGCACTAATATAGTCTTTATCCATTGGCATAGCTTCTTCGTCTCCACCTGCTTTTAATCTTGCTTGTTCTTCTAATCTTTTTTCTTGTTCTTGTGGGTCTACTAGTTCTGAATAAGCATTTATGATTTCTGCACCGTTAATTACTAATTGGAAACGGTCTGTAATTTCTTTATTTTCATCATTTGCTCTTGCAAGAGGAGATAAACTAATTGGATGTTCTATTAAAAATATTGGATTTACTAGATGTGGTCTTGCTACTTTTTTATATAATTGGTCTACTAAGTTTCCATATCCTAAATTTTCTAGTGGTGTTTCTGAATCTATCTCAATATGACACTTTTTAATTTCTTCTAATAAAGATTCTTTTGTATTAAAAACATTTATATCAATTGCTGCATATTTTAAAATCAAGTCTCTAAAACTTACACTTTCCCATTCTCCACTTAAATCTACACATTTGTCACCTACTTTAATTTGTAATGTGCCAAATAATTTTTCTATAATTGTTTGTAACATTTTTCGAAGTAATACCATGTTATCTTTGTAATTTAAGTAAGCCCCATATCCTTCTATCATGGTAAAGTCTTGTAAATGGGTTGCATCTAGTCCTTCGTTTCTAAAACATCTTCCTATTTCAAAAACTTTTGTAAATCCACCTACAATAGCTCTTTTTAAATAAGTTTCTGGAGCAATTCTTAAGTATACATCTATATCTAATGCATTGTGATGAGTCATAAATGGTTTTGCTGAGGCTCCACTTGCTTTATTATTTAAAATTGGTGTTTCTATTTCAATATATCCTATTTCATTTAAATAATTTCTTAATTCTCTTATAAACGCACTACGAAATAAGAATTTCTTTTTTTCTTCTTCATTCATAATTAAATCTACATAACGTTCTCTATAAATTAGTTCTTGATCTTCTAGGCCATGGAACTTTTCTGGTAGAGGTTTTAGAGCTTTTCCTAAAAAGGTTATACTATTTGCTCTTATTGTCTTTTCTCCAGTATGTGTTGTAAATACTTCCCCTTCTACTCCTATAAAATCACCTAAATCATAATTTGCTTTAAATTCGTTATAAGCTTCTTCTCCTAACATATCTAATTTTATTGAGATTTGAATTCTACCTCCAATATCTCCAATGGTTAAAAAACTCATTTTTCCCATTTTACGCATTAAAACAATTCTTCCTGCTACTTTGATATTTTGTGTTTCATCAGGAAGATTTATCGCATCGCTGATTTCTGTGTTAATCTCAAATTTATCAGGATAAGGATTTTTAATGTTTTCTAATTTTTCTCTTCTTACTCTTTCTTGTTCTGTAAACTCTCTCATTTTTTCTCCTTCTTTCTAAAAATAAAAACAGGAATTCATCCAATTAAGGACGAACTTCCTGTAATAGTCCGCGGTACCACCTTAGTTCATGTTGCCATGCGCTTATTAGTTTTAAGGGACTACTCCCGTTTCACTCCAGTCCTTTTTTCGAAAATATTCTTTTAATAAGTTCCACCAAATCTTATCTCTCTATAAAAAGTTTATATTATCTACTTCTACTTTCTTCGTGTTTCTAACATGAATATACTAAATTTTATTTTAAATGTCAATTATTTCATTTTTTATTATGTCAATCGCATAAAAATAATATTGACAAATAAATGTAATAAGATAATTAAATAATGAAATATAATGTATTCTATAATAACGAATGGCATTTATAAATACAAAATCATTTTTAATGATTTATTCATATCAATTTCTTTTTTGATTACTTAATCATAGGCACCGTCCTTTTTGCCTATACTTTATTTCTAAAAGTTCAAATAGTTTGAACAATGGTGCGTGAGTAAACTACATTTCAAAATTTCCATTAAGGTTAATTCCTAAAATCATTATAACTTCTTTCTCGACAAAAGGTTAAATATTTTACTTGTTAACTTGTTTTAATACGATAGTTATTATATAATTCTAACAGGAACATTTGATGTGAGTGTCGTCCTCCAATCTTGAAAAAGAAAGGAGGTAGATATTAATGAAAACTAAGACTTTTATTATAAAAGTTCTAAAACTCATTGCTATCATTTTGTTACTTTCTACCTTACTGGTGTTAGCAATAAAAAAATAGACACTCTTCAGCATTGATAGAGTGTCATCCCATTTATAGAGGCGACATTCACTTGCAAAATTGAATGTTCCTCTTTTTTATTTTATGCAAGTTTTCTTGCTAAATACATATTATCATAAAATTATTATGTTGACAAGTTTCGATTCTATAAAAAATTATAGAACTTTATATACTCAACTAGTTCTTTGAATACTTTTAATTCTACTTTATCAAATTTTTTTCAATACCCCATTTTATGTTGGTTAAATAACAAAATAAATTATGCTAAAGTTATGGTAATCGCATAAAAATAATATTGATTATCATAAAAATTATCTTGAATTTAGCTAGATTAGATAATTTTATGTGCAATTTAACTTTAAAGAAGAAATTGACCTGATATGCTTTTGATTTTCAAAATATAGAAAATTTTATATTTCGTGTCATATCTTTTTTTAAATTTTTATGCAATTACCTTATTTTTTAAACTTCATTTAAATCTTTTAATACTTTATATAATTGTTCTTCATTCCAAATAGGAATTTTAAGTTCTTTCGCTTTTGTTTCCTTGCTTCCAGCATTTTCTCCTACAATTACAATATCGGTTTTCTTAGAAACACTACTACTAGCTTGACCACCATAATTTTCTATAATGTGTTCTATTTCATCTCTTCCCATAAATGAAATTGTTCCTGTTACAACAAATCTTTTTCCACTAAACCATTCACTTTCTTTTATTTCTTCTCCTAAAAAAGTAGTATTTATATTTAATTCTTTTAAATTGTGAATAAGTGTTTGGTTATCCACATCTTTAAAATATGCCTCTATATTATTTGCTAAAATAGGGCCAATATCTTTAATGGATTGTAATTCTTCTTTCGTTTTTTCAGATAAAGTATCTAATGTTTTATATGTTCTTGCTAAAAGAAGGGCTGTTTTATCACCAATTCCACCTATTCCTAAACCAAATAAAAGTCTTTCTAAACTATTTTGCTTACTATTTTCAATTGCTTCTAATAAGTTATCTACACTTTTTTTGCCATAACCTTCTAATTCGATTAAGTCTTCTTTATGCTTTTCTAAGTGATAGATATCCACAATTGTTTTAATAAATCCTAAATTAAAGAAGTCTTCCATGATTTTCTCACCAAATCCATCGATGTTCATTGCATGACGGCTTACAAAATGAACAAGTCCTTCAATATGTCTTGCAGGACAAGATTCATTTAAACAATAATAATCTACTTGTCCTGGTTTTTTTTCTAAATTTTTTCCACATATAGGACAATTCGTAATCATTTTAAATTCTATTTCACTCCCTGTTCTTCTTTCTAGTTTTCTTTCAACAACTTCTGGAATAACATCGCCTGCTTTTCTTATTGATACAGTATCATTTATTTTTAAATCTTTTTCAATTATATAATCTTCATTATGAAGAGTTGCTCTTTTTACTGTAGAACCCATTACTAAAGCTGGTTCTAAAACGGCATTTGGAGTTATTCTACCTGTTCTTCCAACGGTATATATAATGTCTTTTAGTTTCGTTAGTACTTCTTCTGCAGGAAATTTATAGGCAATTGCCCAACGAGGATATTTTGAAGTAAAACCTAATTTTTTTTGAGATGCTAAATCATTTACTTTTATTACTACACCATCAATATCATAAGATAGTGTTGGTCTTTTTTTTGTATATTCTTCGATAAAATCTAAAATCCCGTTTACTCCTTTTACCAATTTACTAGAAGAGTTTGTTTTAAGTCCTAATTCTTTCATATATTCTAAAGCTTCATAATGAGTTTTTATTCCATAATCTTCTGGATTTGGAAGATGATAAATCCATGTATCTAAATTTCTTTTTGCACATACATTAGAGTCTAATTGACGGATAGATCCCGCGGCTGCATTTCGACAATTTTGTAGGAGAGGCATTTCTAACTCTTGGCGTTCTTGATTTAATTTTTTTAATGTTTCTTTCGCCATATAAATTTCTCCACGTACTTCTATTGTTTCTTTTTTTCTTAATCTCATTGGTACAGACTTAATGGTTTTGACATTATGAGTGATATCTTCTCCTATTGTACCATTTCCTCTTGTCGCGGCTGTTTTAAATTCTCCATTTTCATAATGAAGAGAAACAGATAAGCCATCTATTTTTAATTCACAAACATAAACTGGCTCTATACCACTTTTTCTTATTCTTTCATCAAATGCTATAATTTCATCATATGAAAATACATCTGGTAAAGAAAGCATTGGAATGGTATGAGTAATCTTTTTAAATTTATCGATTACTAATCCTCCTACCCTTTTTGTAGGTGAATCTTTTAAAGCAAAATCTGGATATTTTTCTTCTAATATTTCTAATTCTCTTAATAGTTGGTCAAATTCTTGATCGGTAATTGTTGGATTATCTAATACATAATAATTATAGTTTGCATCATCTAATATTTTTACTAATTCATCCATTCTTAATTTAGATTTCTCTTCATCCATTTTTATTCCTCCCATAATTTTTCAAAGTATTCTTTTTTCTTCTTTAACTCCTTTATTTGTTCTTTCACGATATCTAAATCACTAGAATATGTCATACCAAGCCATTTACTATTACTTGGACGATTTATAAGGATAATTTTACAACGTTTTAAGTTTTCTTCTAAACATTCTGGTAATAATACTTCTCCTTTTAAAATTTCTTCTTCATCTCTTTCAAAAAAAGCTTGCCAATATTCTTCTAATATTTGAAATACATCTTTTTGAAAGGCAAAAATATTCATTGAGACTAAAGTGTCTTTTGTAATTTCAAATGCAGGCTCTTTGTTTAGTGGAGTCGCGATTATTTTATCGCCTATTTTTTCAATGCTACTTTCTATTATCGAAGTGATTTTATCTTCTTTTATAGAAAGTACTCCTCGTTTTACTGCTTGATTATCCATCGTGGTACTTTCATAGGTATATGCGATACTTGCATAAGTGTAAGGATTATGATTATTTTGTAAAAACTTTGCAGCCTCTTGATAGGCATTTTTTCCATAGAAATCATCTGCGTTTATTACGACAAATGGTCCGTCTACAAAAGGTTTTGCAGCTAATATTGCTTGTACTGTTCCCCAAGGTTTTACACGATTTTTAATGTCGATATTTTTTGGAATATCATTTTGTTTTTGAAAAGCATAGGAAACTTTTATTTTATCTTTTAAACGATTTCCTATTGTATTTTTAAAAATACTTTCATTTTCTTCTTTGATAATGAACACTACTTTTTGAAATCCTGCTTCTTTCGCATCAAATACCGAATAATCAATGATAAAATTTCCTTCTTCATCTACAGGGGTAATTTGTTTTAACCCACCAAATCTTGAACCCATTCCTGCTGCCATTACTACTAATGTTAATTCTTCCATGATTTTCCTCTTTCTAATTATTTTGTTGTTTTCTTCCTAATTTATACTCTGAGTTTAGTTCTTGTTCTAAATTATTTAATGCTTCGTTTAAACTTCTACCAACTACAATATAGTCTTCTATTTCCGCTCTGTATTCTAGTAAAACAGGGTCATATACTATTTTTAATAAATGACTTTGTCTTAATTTTTTTTCTATATTTACATATTCTTCTAAATCAATACCATGTGTCCACGTACGTTCTAAAGATTTTTCTTTGATACTTTTAAAAACGGCAATTTGCATTGGTAGACATTTCATTACTTCTAACCCAAGTCCTTCTACGCCTGATTTTTTTATTTCACTTTCTAACCATTTTCTTTCGTGCTCTTTTTTCATTTTTTCATTTAATGCTTTAAAACTTTCTTCTAAATTATTTTTTACAACTGTTCTTCTTGTAATTTCTTTAGCTACTTTCTTTTTACTATTTAAGGACATAATATATTTTTTATTTTTGGCTTTGTGTACTTCAATTTCTTTTCCATCTAAGCTTTCATTTAAATCTAGATAGGAATATTGAATTTTTTTAGATATTTCTCTTGGAACGTTATAAGAAAATTCTTTCTTTTCTTTATTTAGCCAAGTATAAAACCATGTTCCCTCTTTTTTTGTGATTTTTAAAATTGCATTTAAGCGACTATATTTTTCTAATTCCAATTCTAATTTTTCTAATTCTAATCTTTTTTCCATTTTTCTCTTCCTTCTCTTTTAATTCATTTTCTTTATACTTTTATGATTTTTCATTAACTTTCTTATACCATATTGTCTACTAAAAGCAATTGTTACTAATGAGGAATCTATTCCTACTACAACTCCCCTTCCATAGATTGTATGCATGACGACATCGCCAACTAAGAATTCTACATCTTCTTCTTGATACATAGATTCTCTTTCTATCTTTTTGGTAAAGAAGCTTTCTTTTTGTTCCATATCAATAAGATTTTCATCAATTTCTTCTATAAATCTACTCGTAGGATTTTGCATAGTTTTTCCATACATCATTCTTGATTTTGCATTCAGTAAATATAATTTTTCTTTGGCTCTTGTAATTCCTACATAACAAAGTCTTCGTTCTTCTTCTATTCCATCTTGTTCTAGGAAACTATTTTGATGAGGGAATATTCCATCTTCCATGCCGACTAAGAATACTACTGGGAATTCAAGACCTTTCGCACTATGAAGAGTCATTAGGGTTACAACATCCACACTTTCTTTGTGTTCTTGTATATCTGCTACTAAACTGATTTCTTCTAAAAAATCATTTAAATCGACACTTCCTGTATTTTCTTCAAAGGTTGCTGTGATACTTTTAAATTCCATTAAGTTATCTAATCTTAATTCACTTTCTAAGGAAGAATCTTGTTCTAATTCCATTTTCATTCCTGTACGGTCAAGGACTAAGTCAATTAGTTCGGTTAAGCTTTTATTTTCTCTTTCTTTTTGTAGTTCTAATATTAAATTTTTAAATCCTAATTCTTTCCCACTTGTGATGACATCAAAGATACTTTTTCCTTCTATATTTGCTAGGGTTTCTAATTTTAAAACAGTTGTATTTCCTATTCCTCTTTTTGGAACATTTATTACTCTTCTTAAAGATATATCATCGTCTTTATTTAATAAAAGTCTTAAGTAACAAATTAAATCTTTTATTTCTTTTCTTGCATAAAAATAATAACTTCCTACTACTTTATATGGGATATTTGCCTTTAAGAATTGTTCTTCGATTGCTCTTGACTGGGCATTTGTTCTATAAAAAACCGCGATATCTTCTTTTTTATAACCACTTTCTAATAAATCTCTTATTTCTTTTATGATTTTTGAACCTTCTTGTTTTTCATCACTAGTACGAATATATTTTATTTTTACTCCATCTCCATGATGACTTCTTAATTCTTTTTCTTTTCTTTCTTTGTTATTTTTAATAACAGAATTGGCCGCGTCTAAAATCATTTTTGTACTGCGATAATTATCGATTAGTGATACGACAAATGTATCTTTATAATCTTTTTCAAAGTTTAAAATATTTTTGTAATTTGCTCCACGAAATTGATAGATAGATTGGTCTGGATCTCCTACTACAAATAAATTTCTATGTTTTTTGGCTAAAAGTTTTACTAATTTATATTGTACTTCATTGGTATCTTGATATTCATCTATTAAAATATATTGAAATTTATCTTGATAATGTTCTAATACCTCTTTATTTGTTTCAAATAATTCTACTGGTAATCTTAATAAATCATCAAAATCTACAGAATTGTTTATTTTTAATTTTTTTTTATATTCTTTATAAACTTCATAAGCTATTTTTTCCATATCACTTTGAAAGAATTTTTCTATTTCTAATTCGCTTAACATTTCATTTTTTATAAAACTAATTCGATTTTTAATATAAGATGGAGAAACTTCTTTCACATCTATTTGTTTTTCTTTCATTATTTTTTTTATTAAACTTGTCACATCTTCGCTATCTAAAATGGTGAAGTTTCTTGTCATTCCTAATTTTAAAACATTTTCTCTAAGTATTCTCAATCCAAATGAGTGGAATGTTCCTACAAAGGCATCGTTATCAAAAACAATTTTTTCTAAACGTTCTTTCATTTCCTTTGCAGCTTTATTTGTAAATGTAATAGCTAATATGTTATAAGATGGGATACCTTCTAAAATTAGATTAGCAATTCTTGTCGTTAATACCTTTGTTTTACCAGAACCAGCTCCTGCTATTACTAAACAAGGTCCTTCTTTATGTAAAACTGCTTTTTTTTGAAGTTCGTTTAAACTTGTCAAATCTATCATCTTAGACACCTCTTGCCCATTATAACAAAAGAGCTTAAAAAAAACTATACTTTCTCAACAAATTTTGATATAATTTTTATAAGTTTAGGGGGATTTTTATGCGTCTTTATTTTTATGGATTATGTATGCTTATTAAGAAATTTATTTTAGGAAAAAATACTGGAGATGTCGTTTTATGGTTTTCTAAAAAAATGGGAGTTGTTTATATTAAACTGGCTCAAATACTTGCTATGCAAAATATAGGAAATTTATTTACAGAAGAAGATCGGCAAAAATTAACTAGCATTTGTGATCATTGTAATCCTATCGCATTTCAAAAAATTAAAAAAATTATGGAAAAAGAATATGGACGCGATTTATCTAAAAAGTTCAAAAAAATTTATGAAGAGCCTCTTGGTTCTGCTTCTATCTCTCAAGTTCATAAAGCCGTTTTAAAAAATGGAACTGTGGTGGCTATTAAGGTAAAGAGACAAGATGTTTTAAAAAAGGTAAAAATGGATATTAAACAAATTCGAAAGTTAATTCATCGTTTTGGGAAATTCTTTAAATTTCAAAATATTATTGGTAGCGATGTTGCTCTTAATATGTATTTGGATTGGATTTTAGAAGAAACTGATTTTGAACATGAAATTCAAAATATTATCGATTTTTCTCGCTTTGCAAAATCTGTTAATAATACGATTTTAAATACAAAAAAAATTGTAGTTCCTTTTGTCTATAAGAAGATGTGTACTAAAAATATTATAGTGATGGAATTTATTCCTTTTAAAACGATTAACCAAATTTCTTTTCATGAAAAGAATAAAGCGGAAATTACTAAATGTTTTAATGATTATATTCGGTTAACTTTTTATGCGATGTTTCATGAAATGCCTGTTATTTTTCATGGAGACCCTCATGGTGGAAATATTTATCTAGATAAAAATGGAAATATTGGCTTTTTAGATATGGGACTTTTGTTTTCTTTTTCTAAAGAAGAAATTGAGTTAGTGAGAAAATTATTTTTCCTTGCTTATAGTTGTAAAGTTTCTCAACTTTTTCAATTATTAACTACTTCTACTACGTTAAAGAAAAACGATTTAGATAATTTGAAATCTGGTATTGAAGAGTGTTGTAAAAACTTGAGAAAAATTCCTGTTACTCAATTTTTTATAGATATGATTAACTTATATACTGGATTTAATATTGATGCTCCTTCGATTTTATATAAAATGGCAAAAGCTTTTGTTGCTCTTTATGGATTAAATACGCTTTTAGAAAATGATACATCAACAGAAGATTTATTAAAGGAACAAATTATAG
The DNA here is from genome assembly GCA_947649355.1 of uncultured Mycoplasmatota bacterium. Classification (GTDB taxonomy): domain Bacteria; phylum Bacillota_I; class Bacilli_A; order RF39; family UBA660; genus Ventrenecus. The sequence goes on from CANSRG010000012.1 coordinate 18,952, forward strand.
AGTTTTATATGTCTCAAATAACAGAAGATATGAAAAATTTAACAAAAGAAGGAATGGCTTTTATTCCAAACTTTATTCATGATGCTTGTCATAATGGTCTTGTCAAAACTATCTCTAGTCAAATTATTCAGTTTGAACAATTTCATAAAAAAATCTCTTCTTCTTTAAATAAATGGCAAGAGTTATTATCTTTCTTTCAGGAATAATTACACACTTTTATTTTTTTCTAATCAAACTATCACTAAAAAAATCTCTTCTTTTTGGAGAGATTTAATTTTTTATAAGACTTTCTGTGTCTCGCATTTCTTTTGGTGGTGCGATTTCCATATATTCTAAGATTGTTGGAGCTACATTTATAAGACTACCATTTTCTTTCAAATTTATTTTTTGATCGGTGATTATAAATGGTACTTTACTTGTTGTATGGGTTGTAATTGGCCTTTTTTGTTCGTCTAACATTTGGTCAGCATTGCCATGGTCGGCTAATATTACTAGAGTATAAAAATTATCCTCTGCTTTTTCTTTTAAAACTTTTAGACAAAAATCAACTGTTATACAAGCTTTCATTGTTGCTTCTAAATTTCCTGTATGACCTACCATATCTGGATTTGCAAAGTTGACTAAAATAAAATCATAATCTTTTTCCATGCAGCTAATTACTTTTTTGGTTACTTCTATCGCACTCATTTCAGGTTTTAAATCATAGGTTGCGACTTTAGGAGACGGGATTAAAAATTTTTGACATCCTTCTAAAGAACCATTACTTTCTCCATCAAAAAAGTAAGTCACATGAGCATACTTTTCTGTCTCTGCTATTCTTGCTTGTGTCATTCCGAGTTTTGATAAGTACACTCCCAGAGGATTTGTTATTACTTCTCTTTCTAAAAATGAAGTGTTTTTTATTTTAGGGTCGATTGGTAAAAATGAGTAAAGAGATAGATTTAATGGTTTTGTTTCAAATTCTAAAAAATTATCTAAATATAGTGCACTAATAATTTGTTTGGCACGATCTGTTCGATAATTCATCCATAATACAAAATCTTCTTCTTCAATTTTTTTAAAATCTTCTAGTATAAGAGGTGGTAAAAATTCATCTGTTACTTTTTTTTCATAACAAGCTTCTATTGTTAGTGGTATATTTGCCGCTTCTATTCCCACTTTATTTACTATTAAATCGTAATATTTTTTTGTTCGTTCATAATTTTTATCGCGATCCATTGCATAATATCGTCCACAGATAGAGGCAATTTTACCAATTCCTGTTTCTTTTATTTTTTCTTCTAATTTAGAAATATATTGATAAAGTGATTTTGTGCCTGTATCTCTTCCATCACTTATTACATGAAAATATACATTTGTTATTTCTTCTTTTTTTAAAACATCTAATAATTTTAAATAATGTTCTAATGAAGAATGCACTTTTCCATCACTTAATAAACCAATTATGTGAAGATTTTTTTTCGTTTCTTTTAACTTTTGAATCATTTCTAAAAATTTTTCATCTTGATGAGCAGTAGTTTCTAGGTATTCTCTTATCAATGAAATACTTTGCTTTACTATTCTTCCTGCCCCAATTGTCAAATGACCTACCTCACTATTTCCAAATTGATTTGGTTCTAAACCAACTTTTTCTTCACTAGCCTCTAATAAAGAATGTGGATAAGTATTCCAAAGTTCTAAAAAATTATTAGGAGGAGACATTTTTACGGCATTACCATAGGGATTTTCACTCCAACCATATCCATCTAAAATTACGGTACATATTTTTTTCAAGATCTCACCTTTTTCTTTTTCTATTCTAGCATAAATTTTTTTAGTTGTCATTTTATCATGACTTTTCTAAAAATTTCTTTTTCTTATTTCAAAAAAAAACACTTCTATTTCTTGGTGTTTTTAGATATAAGATTTTAAAATTGTATTATTTTCTAAACGAAGTGCATCTGATAGTGTTACCATAAATTCAGAATTTGTTGGTTTAGCACGATCATAATCAATGCTGTGTCCAAATATTTGATTCATCATTTGGTAATCTGCACGATTCCAACTTACTTCAATTGCATGGCGAATTGCTCTTTCTACTCTTGAAGCAGTAGTATTATATCTTTTGGCTATTTCAGGATATACTTCTTTTGTAATTCCACCTATTAACCCTGTTGTTTGATATAACATTAGTATTCCTTCTCTTAAATATTGAAATCCTTTTATTTGCGAAGGAACACCTAATTCATGTAGTAATGTAGATACTTTAATTTGTATTTCTCGACTTACTTTTTTATCTTCATATAGACAATCTTCACTTTCTTCCATGACTTCTTCTATTCTTGTTTCTAATGATTCTAAGCTACATGGTTTTAACATAAAATAATCCACATGAAATTTATTTAACATTCTTACTGTATAAGATTCTCTGTAACTAGATATTACAATAATATGTTTCTTTATATTTAGTGTTTGTAATTCTTCTAATATTTTCATTCCATCTTTTCCAGGAAGAATCATATCCATTAAAATAATGTCTATTTCTTTTTCATGATTTTTTAAGTATTCGATTGTTTCAATTCCATCATCTAATACTTTTTCAATGTTTATGTTTGCGTTGTTATTAAAATACGCAACTACACTACTCGTAAACTCCATATTGTTATCTACTACTAATGCGTTGATCTTTGCTTTCATTTTTTCTTTCTCCGTTTCTTAGTACCTCTACAACAACACGCACATTCATAGTAACAAATATTTCGTCGAATGAAAAGAGAAGAAGTCGTCTAACTATGTATAGTTTTGTCTAATCGTGTCGAAAAGGCATCACTTTGCAATAATTTGACAACATTTTTTGCTAAATACCCATAACTTCCTAATAATATTCCATCTATATTTTCTTTTTTTAGAAAAGCCTCGCTTGTTATTTCATTTAAACCTCCTCCATATAGAAGTTTAAAATTTGTTTTATAATCTCTTTTTAATTCTTCTTTTAATTGATAAAATATATTATCTACAAAATTTTCTTCTAGTGCTTTTTCTGTTTTTATAAGCCAAAAAGGTTCATATATAAAAGAGATGTTTTTATAATATTTTGATGGTATTTTAGAAAGAATGGCTCTTATTTGACCTAATAGTTTTGTAAATGTATATTGGTAATCATGTTCTTCTTTTGTTTCACTTAATATGACAAAGGCTATTCCATTTTCTTCCACAATTTTTTTTGTTTTGTTTATTTTTTCTTCTAATGTAGCAAATGTTTCCATGTGCCCCACTAAAAAATAATTGACATCTAAACTTTTAAGACCTTTTACAGAAACAGCTCCTGTAAACGTTTCTTTTTTTTCTTCCTCGACATTTTGAGCACATAGTTTATATTTTTTAGAATGCATTATGGGAAGATAACAAGTAGCAGGACATAATAAAAAGGAAGAAATGGAACTTTCCTCTAATATTTTTTTGTATTCTATCATTTCTTTTAAAGTATGATTCATTTTTAAATTACATATCAAGAGTTTCAATTATTTCACCTTCTTCTTCTATTTTTTCTAATGCTATTAGTTTTTCTTTGGCTAAATATTCTAGTGTTGCACCGCCTCCAGTTGATATGTAAGTGAAATCATTTTCATAACCAAATCTTCTTACACTCGCGGCAGCATCTCCTCCACCAACTACTACAGAAACATTACTATTTTTTAAAAGATTTAAAAGTTCTTTTGTTCCATTTGCAAACATTTCATTTTCATAGTAACCAACCGTTCCATTTAAAAAAATAGATTTACTGTTTTTAATTGCTGTTAAATATTTTTCTAATGTTTTTACACCGATGTCTAAGATGATTTCATTTTCATTTACTTCATTGATTTTTTTATATTTTACATAATTTTTATCATAAGTACTTCCTACTATTACATCTAATGGTAGCATAAATTTTTCTTTATTATTTAATAAAAAGTTTTTTACTCTTTCTAATATATATGGACTATTTGTTGTTAGAGATTCCCCTGTATTAAACCCTAGAGCTTCTAAACAAGTATTCGCGATTCCCCCACCACAAAGAATATAATCACATTTTGGCAGTAAGCTTTCTATTAAAGATATTTTATCATCTATTTTGGCACCACCCATAATCATTGTAAAAGGATGTTTAGGATGTATGACATTCTCTTCTAATATTTTCATTTCTTTTTGAATTTGAAATCCAATACAACTTGGAAGATACATAGAAATTCCATAGGTTGATGCATGACGACGATGAGAAGAGGCGAAAGCATCCATTACAAATATCTCTCCTAAACTAGCCCAAAATTCACTTAGTTGAGGATTACAATTGCTTTCCAGTTTTTTTGGAATATCTAAAAATCTTGTATTTTCAAGAACTAAAATTTCTTGCTCTTTTAAATTTCTTACTCTTTCTATTACTGGAGTCCCAAAGTTTTCTTTTGAAAAATATACTTCTTGATTTAATAAGGATTTTAAATGATTGGCTACAATTTCTAGAGAATACTTTTTTTTGTCTTCTTCTTTTTTTATTTTTCCTAAATGACTTAATATAATGATTTTACAATTTTTTTCTAATAAATAATTTATCGTTTCTAGTGTTCCTTTTATTTTTGCATCATCTAAAATAATTTGATTTTCGATTGGTACATTATAGTCGACACGAAGAATTACACATTTTTTTTCGATATTTTGATTTTGTAAACATTTTTTCAATTTAATCCCCTATCTTTCTTACCTATTGTACCAAATTTCTAACGAAAAGTCACTGTCTTCAGCAGTGATATTTTTTTCATAAATTTAATTATGTTATAAACATTAAACTTTTTGTCTTCTTTTGCCGAATCCATAGAAATACCTCAAAACTATATTAGTGTAAATATTGAAATGATATCAAAATATACATTGTTCTCCACAAAAGAAATCAAAGAATTACAAAAGAAGTTACAAAACGAATAAGCTTTTTTTTACTTAATAGGTTTCTTTAGTAAAATCAACTTACATATATCTTTAAAATTATTCCTTCAGTTGTGTTTTTTCATTCATATTTTACACGAAAAAATCAGAGAAAGTTGCCTGTAATCTCTGAGATTTTCTTGTTAAGTTTTATTTTTGCTTAAAACCAATTTTTCTATTTTTATTCTGAATAACCAATTTTATTTTTTACTATTATATTTACTATTTTATTTTCATATACAGTGATTTCTATTCCGCTAAGTTCTTTTTTATCTAAAAACAATTTATAAATTGCATTTTTTTCATCTTCATATGTTTTTTCTAATAATTTTTCTAATTCTTTTTCTTTGATATTTTCATTTATCATACCTCCCAAAAAACTAAATTCTATTCCATCTGTAGCGGATATATCCCATATAAATTGTGTTAATTCACAGTCATCAATGTTTTTTGATTCGCTATACTCTCCTTTAAACTGATAGTCAGCTGCGAATGATCCTTTATTTTGATAGCTAAAAAATCCTGTAACACTGCTTTTTCCACTTACTACTTCTTTTTGAGCCCAATTTTTATTGAATCCTAACGCTTCAAAATCTTTTGCAGAAATTGGAAGGGACAGTTCTTTTCCTTCAACAATTATTTTATTAAAATTATTTTTAAATTTTTCTGTAATTTTTGCACTAGTGTTTTCTATAATATCTTCTTTTGGTTTATTAGACTCTTTTGTTTGTTCTTCTGGTACATTTTCTTTTTCTATAAATTTTAAGCTTACACCTGCGACAATTACAATTCCTAAAATTATCATCACAATAATTATCCATATTTTATTTTTCTCATTATTCGCTTTTGGGGTTGGAATAATATTATTATTTACTTCATTCATTTTTTATCTCCTTTATTTAAACATTTTCTTCGCTGTACGCATCATTTGAGCAGTATAACCAAGTTCATTATCATACCACGCTACTACTTTTACTAATTGACTATCTGTTTGTTCTACGATGCTTGTTAATGATAAATCTACTAGTGCTCCACAATCCATACCTATGATATCACTTGAAACAATTGGGTCTGTTGTTGTTTTTAAAACTTTGGATTCAGAAGATAGAAAAGCACGATTTATTTCTTCTTTAGTAACAATAGATTTTAAATCTAACACTAAATCTATCATGGAACCATCCATTACAGGTACCCGATATGCTACACCATTTAATAGGCCTCCTAAATTTGGAAGAACTTTTCCAATTGCACTTGCAGCACCTGTACTTGCTGGAACAATATTTCCTGCACAAGCTCTACCTCTTCTTGACTCAAACCCTTTTTTATGAGCTACATCTAAAGTTGCTTGATCATTTGTGTATGCATGAATCGTACTCATATAGCCTTTTTTTATTCCAAAGCTTTTATCTAAAACATTTAAAACTGGTGCTAAGCAATTTGTAGTACAAGAGGCAGCAGATATAATTTGTTCTGTTCCGTCTATTATATTTTCATTCACTCCATAAACAATTGTTTTCATATTTCCTTTGGCTGGAGCAGATATTAACACTTTTTTAGCTCCTGCTTCTATATGTTTCATCGCGTCTATTTCATTTGTGAATAAACCAGTACATTCTAAAACTAAATCTATATTTAATTCTTTCCATGGTAAATTTTCTGGATTTTTTTCTTTTAAAACAGGAATTTTCTTTTCTTTGTTGATAACTATATAGTTATCCACAGCTTCTATTGCCTCTTTATGAAAACTCCCATGGGTAGAATCATATTTTAATAAATATGCTAAGTCTTGTGCATTTGTTAAATCGTTAATCGCGACTATATCAAAATCTGTTCCCGTTATGATTTCTCTAAATGCTAATCTTCCAATACGACCAAATCCATTGATGGCTACTCTTATCATTTTAAAACCTCTTTCTTTTTCTTTTAGGATATCCTTTTGTATTTTCTTTATACTTTCTTTCTATATAATGTGGATAACTATGTTTTTCTTCTTCTAATAAACTGGTTATAAATTCTTTTCATTATCTAAAGAAAGCCCGTTTTTAATACAATATAAAATATTGTTTGTAACTATTTTTCTTTCATTTTTATCTTAACCAATAAATTCTCTTAAGATAGAATCTTTTGGAACATATTCACTTGGTATTGAGAAGAACATATATAATGTTTGGATAAGTCTTCTTGATTCTGCATAGTATTTACTTTCTATACCAACAGATTGTAAAAGTGATGTTGCATATACTTTTAATACTCCTACTTCATACGCAAGTGCTGTGTTAATTATCATGTCAGCTTGATAGACATATGGGAATATGTATTTTTCTTCTCCTCTTCTTACTACTTGCCATTCTCGAATGGTATCTGATACTGTTTTTCCTCTTGTTCTATTATCTCTTATTATTCTTCTTATCAATCTTAAATCTAATGTAGAAATGTAATTATGACGATCTATATTAAGAGGGATAAATGGGCTTAAATATATTTTATATTTATATTTTTGTTCTATATAAGGAATTAAATCATCATTTAAACAATGTAATCCTTCTACTAACAAAATACTATTTTCTTTTAATTTTAATGTTTTTCCACGATATACTTTTTTTCCATTTACAAAATCATATTCTGGTACTTTTACTTCTTCTTTTTTTAATAATCTTTGTAAAGTATCATTAAATAGTTCTAAATCAATTGCTTCTAGGCATTCAAAATCATATTCTCCTTCTTCTTCTTTTGGAGTATCTGTTCGGTCTACGAAAAAATCATCGGTAGAAAGACCTATTGGGTCAAACCCTTTGGTTCTTAAAAAGGCACTTAATCGTTTCATAGTAGTTGTTTTTCCACTAGAAGAAGGACCAGCAATAAGTACTATTTTTACATCTCTTAAAGATACGATTTTATCACATGCTTTCATAATATCACTTTCAAAAAGTAATTCATTTGAAACTATAAAATCTTCTATTTTGGATTTACTTACAAGGTCATTCATTTGAGCTAAATAAGCGACACCCATTTTTTTTAACCATTCTTTCGTTTCCATAAAATTGCTTACTATATTTTCATAATGAACATATTCTGGAATCGTTCCTTTACTTACCATGTTTGGACAAACTAAAACTATACGATTTCTTCCTAAGAAAACAAGTTCAAAACGGTTTATGACACTTGTATCATAAGGTAATATACTATAAAAATAATTCAATTTATTTTTTAAACGATACATTGTGACTACATCACTTATCATGGACTGTAAATTATTTGCTTTATCAAATTCTTTTTTATTTTGATAATATTGATATGCTTCTTTTATATCTACATTATATTTTATAAATCTTAATTTTTCTTCGACTAATTTAGCCATAGTGCCTTTTATTTTAGAAACATCTTCACTTGTTAAATTATGGGTCATTTTTATTTCTGATAAAATTCCTTTTGGCACACTATGAAGAAATTCTACTTCTGCATCTTTATATAGTTCTTCTACTGCTACATAAAATAAAAATTTCAATGCAGCTTGATACATTTTGTAGCCTGCTAGGTCTTTTACATCTAAAAAAGTAATTTCACAAGATTTTGTGGCGGCGGTATCTAATGACTCTACTTCATTTTTTATTTGAACGGCTAATTTATCGACAAGATTCCAGGCTTTACTGATTTCATAATAAGTTGTTCCTTTTAAAAATTCTTTCTTTTCCTTTTGATAAGTAATTGTAATTTTTTCCATAGTATCCCTAGCCTTCTTTATTCTAATCATTATTTTAACATAACTTTCTTTTTTTTTGAATAGTTTTTAGAAAATTTAACTATGATAATATTAGGTGATAAAATGAATATAATTCCAACAGTACTTGAAAAAACAAACAATCGTGAAGTTTCCTATGATTTATACTCAAGAATGTTAGAAGATCGAATTATCTTTTTAACAGGAGAAATCAATGATTCTCTTTCTAATATTATTATTAGTGAACTTTTATATTTAGACTCTATCAGCCAAGATGATATTTTTCTTTATATCAATAGTCCAGGTGGCTCTGTAACAAGTGGGATGGCAATTTATGATACTATGAATTATATTAAAAGTGATGTAAAAACTATATGTGTTGGAATTGCTGCTTCTATGGCCGCCTTTCTTCTTTCTAGTGGCACTAAAGGAAAACGTTGTGCCCTTTTAAACGCTGATGTAATGATTCATCAACCTCTTGGTGGAATGGAAGGCCAAGCAAGTGATATGAAAATAGCTTGTGAAAGAATTTTAAAAATGAAAGATAAATTAAATAAAATCTTAGCATCTAATACTGGTAAAACATTAAAACAAATTGAAAAAGATACGGACCGTGACTATTTTTTATCTAGTGAAGAAGCAAAACAATATGGTCTTATTGATATTATTTTATAAAAAAAATTTGACTTTCCTTATGAATAGTCTTTTTTTATGATTTAGTATTTTTATGTTGTTCTACTAATTTTCTAATTTTGATAAAGTGATGGTTGATACCACTTTTTCCTATTTGATAATCTGTTTCTGTTTTTATAATCAAAGCTAATTCTTGATAAGAACTCTCTGGATATTTTAAACGATATTCCATTACTAACTGAGTTTTTTCTTCTAATAATCCTGTTAAATCATTTTCTTTTATGTACTTTATATCTTCTATTTGTTTTAATCCTGTTGTTGTTGATTTTTCTTGATTGGCAATTTCACAATTATTTAAACGATTGACCATATTTTTATGATCTCTATAAATTCTTATATCTTCAAAATAAAATAAGCTTTGAGGAGATTCAAACATTCTAATCATATCACTTATTTCTTCTGCACTTTTTAGATATACCATATATTTATTATTTCTTTCTAATACTTTACTTTCAAATTTCATTTCATGTAATAAGGTACTCATAAATTCAGCATCTTTTCTTTTTGAAAAAACATATTCTAAATGATATCCACCGCTTTTAGGGTCATTTATGGAACCTATCACTAAAAATGTTCCTCTTACAAACGCGACCATTTCTTCTGGAGTTTCTAAGTATTTTCTTTTCATCGGTTCATATTTATCTTCTTTTTTTATATTTAAAACATTTAAAATACTTTCTAAATTTTCTTTTATTTCCAGTATATAAATTTGTTTTTTTCTTAATCTGTTTTGATTTCTAATAATAATATGTGGAGTAACATTAAAAATTTTTTTGATATCTTTAAATACTCTTCTTGCAACACTAGCATTTTCAAATGTGGTTGTAATTTTTTCTTCGATTGTAGAATCAAATCTTAAAATTGCCATAAGTTCACTTATAGCTTCTATTCTTGTTATTTCTTTATTACAAATTTCTTCTTTTAACTTTGTTGAAAATGTCATAAAATCACCAATCTTATTATATAAAATCATTTTATAAAATTCTATAAAAAAAAACTATTCTATGAATCACAAGTTTCACTAAATAGTTTTGATTCTAAATTATTATTTTCACCTAATTCTAGAATCTAATTCTTTTTCTCTCCTATATTTATCTTTCTATTTTGGTTATATAATTTTTAGTGTGTGTAATAAAAAACGTTATATGCACTTTTTT
>CANSRG010000013.1 GCA_947649355.1 uncultured Mycoplasmatota bacterium
TGGTGTTGCATTACTTGGTGTTGCATTACTTGGTGTTGCATTACTTGGTGTTGCATTACTTGGTGTTGCACTATTTATTAAATTATAATAATACTCTTTATTATAAAATGACTTCACCAATGATACGATTTTATTATAGATTCCATTGTTTTTTGATAAATCACGATTCATTTCATTTGTATCTTCTAAATAGTTATCATATTCTTTTTCAGCTGCTGCTACCATGTTACAATTTCCTATCCCCATTGTTGCTGCAGAAATAATCCCTACTGCAAACATTTTAGGAGCAATTCTTTTTTGATAGAATTTAATACTTGAACTTTTTAAATTATTTATTAAATTTTTCATTTTTTTATCCTTCTTTCCCTTTATTTTCTTAAACTACGAACCATATCATTATTTAAACTTAAAATTTCTAAATATTCTGCTGGTACATAGCCTTCAAAATCTTTTTCATTTTTTGAGTATTGATTTAATATTCCAAATCCAACTATAGAAATATCTTCTCTGTTTTGATATTCTGATAAGTCACCATTATAATGAACGTTTCTTAACTCACCAGTTGTATTATTTTTGATAACTACACTACCAATCCAACGTATTAGAACTGTATTATCAAAATATTTTGTTTTAGCATTTTGATGATTTACTGCATCATACATATTTGTATAAATGTTTACAAAATTATTAGTTTGCTCTGCTGCATCTCCAACATTTAATTCTTCATTAGTTAATGTTTCTATTGTAACACCAGGTATATTTCCAACTACGTTTAAACCAGCTGCAATTTCTTCATTTTCATAAGAATAATTCATTTCTTTTTTACCAAAAGATATACTTCTTATTTCATTTTCTTTTCTCATTTCTCGTTCTTCAACAAGTTTTAACTTATCTTCTTCTAATTTTTTTATTTCAGCATCAACAACTTTGGCGATTTGTTCTTCCATTGTTTCTTCTATTTTAATCTCTTGAACATTATTATTATCATTTTGATTATTTATTTCTTTTTCTATCGTTTCTTGTACATTAAAACTATCATTTTTATTAGTTGTTTGTTCTGTTGTAAATTTTGTTTCTTTATTGTTATCTACATTTTTTCCAACACCAACAACTGCTCCTAATGCCATAACAAAACCTAGTGAAATTGCAGCAACTTTTATTTTAAATCTTCTTGCTTTCTTTTTAAATTTTTCTACTGCTTCCATAAAAGAAGGATTTTTTTCACAAACTTCTACAAAATCTTTTGAATTATCGTATATATATTGTAAATTTTCTTTTTGATTTTGATATTTTTCTTTTTCATTTTCTTCTTTTGCATTTGCATATAGAGTATCAATATATTTAGCAAAGCTTTCTTTTGTAATATGACCATCATTTTGATATTCTAATAAACTTTCTGCTTTAGCTAAATTTTCTTTTACTACTCGATGAGAATTATTTGATATTGGATCTAATACTTTAGGATTTCTCCCCTTTAAAACATTATTATATTCTCCATCAATACCTTTTAATTTCTTGTGATATTCAAAAAAACGTTTTCCTGTAATATCGTCAAATTTTGTAGTATTTTTAAGTAATTTTTTATTTTCTAAATAATTTTTAATATCAATATCTGTTAAAATTCGTTTTTCTTCTTCTGTTAAAGGTTCTTCTATTTCTTGTTGAGCAAATTTTTGAATCTTTTCTAAATCTTTTTCAGTTAAAGCTTCTAGTCTTTCCTCACTAATTGTTGATAAGTCAAAATTAGAGTTTATCAAATCAATTATCGTTAAAGCTCTTTTCATCAATCCGTTTAAAGTAGTGAATAATGTTTGATTTTTTTCAACAATTTTTCCACATCTAGTTAAGCGGTGATACATTCGACTTACTTCAAATGACTTATAATCTTCCTTATTTTCTAAACCATCCAAAAACATTTCTACTTCTTCTATAATTTTCTTAACTTCTTCTTCGGTTTTAGGTTCTATTGTATCAGAAATGGAAGAGATTTTTTTAACATCGTCTTCTTTTAAATATTCTTCATTATATAATATAAAATCTTGTGATTTTACAATTCTGTAAATTTCTTCAACTCGATTATATAATTCCCATATTTCATTTTTAGCATCTTCATTGATTTCTTTTTCTAGAATAGACTCTAAAACTAGCATATTATTTAAATAGTCATAGTTTTCATATTCTTCTTTTTCCTTTAGATTATCAAGAGAAGTAGTAATGCTAATTATTAAATTTTTTAAGTCTTCTTCTGTCATTTTTAAAATAGCTACATTTAATAAATTTTGATAATTTTCATTTTGTAAATCTAAAGAATATTTTATTATTTCATTTATATCAAAATTATTATCTACAATTGTTTTATTTAGTTGTAGTAATTTTTTTACACTCTCAATACTTTCTTTTGCATCTTGACACACAAGGTTATTACATTCTTCTATTTTCTTTTCAAATGAATAGTTTTGAAAATCTTCTAATGTTTCTAAAGAATTCAATTCTTTTTTTATTTCGTCCATCATAGATTCAACCATATTTTTAGCTATTTCTTCTTCTGTATTTAGTTTTTTTCTTAAATCTTTTAATCTAGTTAATTGTTCTGATAATTTTCTTCCTGTTTCAGTTGATATATTACACTCAATTTCTAAAGATCCATTTACAAGATTTGTTGATTTTACTATATTATTAAACATATAGTCTAATTTTTCTATGTACATATCTAAAATTTGTGAGTCTTTTAATTCTTCTTCTGTTAAGGTATTTATTTTTTCAAGTAATTCAACAGCCATTTTTTCTAAATTATTATTTTGTTCCCATACAAGCATGAAATGATTTAAAACTATTTTATCCATTTCTTCTTGATTTTCTTTTAATAACTCCTTATTATTTAGCACGACTTCCTTTAAAATTCTTAAAGTATTTACAATCGTTTCAATTGTAGGTAATTGCTTTATTTTTTCTTCAGTCATAGGATTTGTTTCAATTGTTTCAATATATTTTAAATATCCATCATAATCAAAGTTTTCAAAATCTTCTTTTGTTTCTAATTTTCTATATTCATTAGAAATATTTTGAACTGATTGGAATACTTTTTCCATTAAAGAAACTTTAATAACACCTAGCATTTTTGTGTAATTATCTTGAACCACATTAGACAAACTAATTGATTTTTCTAGATATCTTTCTAATAATGCATCTTGTTCATTTAAAAGAGTTAACAGCTCTTTATTTTCTATTTGATTTTTATCTAATCTATCTTTTGTATTTGTTACCCAAAAAATAATTTTTTGTTCTAAACTTTCTTCTGGTAAAGATAAATTTGTTCTTTCTTTTAAATATCTTAAAGCACGCTCAACTTTTCTATATAGTTTTTTATTATTTTTAATATTCTCACAATAACTATAAGAAGTTTTTTTAAATCTACTATCTATATCATGAGTTTTAGAATATAATTCCTCTCTTTTTTTCTCACAAATAGTTACATCCCATTTTTTATTATTCTTTTCTTGTTCAATTTCCTCTAATAATTTTTCTACAATTTTTAAATCTGCTTTTTTCATTATGATTTCTCCCACCTAAAAATTGTTTCTATATTAACATTGTTTTTGTGATATGTCAATAATTATTTTTTTGCATATACTACCATGGAACAAAAAAGGAGGAATTTGTTTGAAAAAGAAAATTATTGCTACTTTTATAGGATTAGTATTTCTTGTTCTTTGTGTGATTACTTATACAATGCTTCATGAAAAAAATGAAGATGGTCTTACTAAAATTAAACTTGCAGAAGTCACTCATAGTGCATTTTATGCGCCTTTTTATGTAGCTATAGAAAATGGTTATTTTAAAGAAGAAGGAATTGAAATTGAGCTTCTTTTAACACCTGGTGCAGATAAAGTTGCTGCAGCTGTTTTATCTGGCGATGTTGAAATTGGTTTTGCTGGACCCGAAAGTGCAATTTATGTGTACGAAGGAAAAGAAGAAGATTATTTAGTTACTTTTGCAGGACTTACAAAAAGAGATGGTCAATTTATTCTTTCTAAAAATGACAAATTTGATTGGAAAGATTTAGAAGGAAAAGAAGTTCTTGTAGGAAGAAAAGGTGGAATGCCTGCTTTAAATTTCTTAAACGCATTAAAAAATGCGGGTGTAGATATCTCTTTAGTAAACCTTAATTATTCTGTTGAATTTGCTGCTTTATCAGGTTCTTTCATAGCTGGGGTTGGTGATTATGTAAATTTATTTGAGCCAAATGCTACAAAACTAGAAAGCGAAGGATTTGGTCATGTGGTAGCTTCTATTGGAGAAAAATCTGGAGAAATGCCTTATACCGCATTTTATGCCAAAAAGAGTTATTTAAGTAACGAAAAAGATTTATTAAAGAAATTTAATACTGCTCTTAATAGAGGACTTTCATTTACAATGAATCATTCTGCGCGAGAAATTGCTGAAGTAATTTTACCACAATTTCCAGATTCTAGTTTAGATTCTTTGGAAAGTATTGTAAAACGTTACAAAGATAGTGATAGTTGGTTTAAAACAACATTCATTAAAGAAGAATATTTTAAAAACTTAGAAAAATTAATGATTGATAATGATTTACTTCATGATTATGTACCATATGATACTTTAATTTATAATTTATCTCATGAATAATTTACTTCTAATTTCTCATATTAGTAAAAATTATGTGACGGAAAAAGAAGTCGTGAAAGCCATTAAAGATATTACTTTATCTATTAAAAAAGGAAATATTGTTACGATTGTTGGCTCTTCTGGATGCGGAAAATCTTCTTTACTTAGTATTTTAGCTGGAATTGATACACAAAGTTCAGGAACATTTCAATTTAAAAAAGAGAATCCAGTTATTGGATATATGCTTCAAAACGATGCATTATTTCCTTGGCTTACTATTTTTGAAAATGCAATATTAGGTTTAAAAATACAAAAAAAAGATAATTTAGAGAATATTTTGTATGTTCGAAAACTTCTTAAAACATATAGTTTAGATGAATTTTCTTCTAAATATCCCAAAGAATTATCTGGTGGTATGAGACAAAGGGTTGCTCTAATTAGAACTCTTGCTTTAAAACCTGATATTTTGCTTTTAGATGAGCCTTTTTCTGCATTAGATTATCAATCACGGCTTGCAGTATCTGATGATGTTTATAACATTATTAAAAAAGAAGGAATTACAACGATTATGGTTTCTCATGATATTGCAGAAGCAATTTCTATGTCAGATGAAGTAGTTGTACTATCTAAACGGCCCTGTAGTGTAAAAAAAATATATCCCATTCATTTAACAAATAAAAATACGCCCATTGAAAATCGAAAAGCAAAAGAATTTTCTACTTATTATAATAAAATATGGAAGGATTTAGATATCAATGTCTAAAGAAGTTTTACAAAAAAGAAGAGAGAAAAAAAGACAAAAAAGAATTATTTTGTTTAGTCAATTTTTTCTTATTTTCCTATTTTTTCTTAGTTGGGAATTTTTAACAAGTCAAAAAATTTTGAATCCGTTTATTTTTTCTAGTCCATCTAGAATATGGAATACAATTTTAGGACTTATTAAAACTGGAGAATTATGGGGTCATATTTTAACAACACTATATGAGACAATTCTTTCTTTTGGAATTGGAATATCACTTGGTTTTTTGATTGCTATTTTACTATATGAGTTACCTATACTTGCTAAAATTGTTGATCCTTTTTTAACTATGCTTAATAGTCTTCCAAAGGTAGCACTTGGACCTATTATCATTTTATGGACAGGTGCAAACACAAAATCTATTATTGTCATGGCTTTACTTATCAATTTAATCGTGAGTATTTTAAATATTTATAATGGTTTTTTAGGAGTAGATGATATGAAATTAAAATTATTGCAAACTTTTGGAGCTTCTAAAAAACAAATTTTACGTTATTTAATTATTCCAGAATCAAAAAGAACAATTTTATCTTCTTTAAAAATCAATATTTCTATGACTTTAATTGGGGTTATTATGGGAGAATTTTTAGTAAGTAAAAAAGGGATTGGATATTTAATTATTTATGGTACACAAGTATTTAATTTAACATTGGTTATGAGTGGAATCCTTATTCTTATTCTTTTATCATTCTTTATTTATGAATGTATTTCGTTTATAGAAAAAAAGCTATCTAATTGAATGTGATAGCTTTTTTCTTATTCTATAATTTTTTATCCCATGATTTGACCACCATTATTATGAATTACTTGTCCTGTTATATAGCTAGAATCATCACTTGCTAAAAATACAAACGTTGGTGCTAATTCATAAGGCATAGCTCCTCTTGCCATTGCTGCATCTGCTCCTAGGGAAGGGATTTTTTCTTTTACCCAACAAGCTGGTTGTAGTGGAGTCCAAAAGTAACCTGGCGCGATTGCATTTACTCTTATATTTTTTAGAGCTAAATTTCTAGCTAATGATCTTGTAAATCCTACAATTGCACCTTTTGTAGTGACATAATCAATTAGTTGTGGCTCTCCATAGAATGTTGTAATTGAACTTAAATTGATAATAGATGCACCACTTTTTAAATGAGGTAACACCTCTTTTGTTAAATAAAACATTCCATAGACATTTACTTTCATTGTCCAATCAAATTGTTCGAATGAAATATCTTCTAACTTATCCGTTTGATATTGAACACCTGCGTTATTAACTAATATATCAATACACCCAAACTTTTCTATTGTTTTACTAACTATTTCTTTAGAAAAATCTGGATTTGTAATATCACCTTCTAATAAAAGGCACTCTCCACCAAGTTTTTCTATATATTCTAATGTATCTTGTGCATCCTTTCTTTCATTAT
Organism: uncultured Mycoplasmatota bacterium; assembly: GCA_947649355.1. GTDB lineage: Bacteria > Bacillota_I > Bacilli_A > RF39 > UBA660 > Ventrenecus. The sequence continues at coordinate 6,835 of CANSRG010000013.1, forward strand.
AGTAAGGTATTACTACTTTGGCACCTTCTTTTATAAAAGCAATTGCAGCAGCTTTTCCTAACCCACTATCACCACCAGTAATGATTGCCACTTTGTTTTTTAATTTTTCACTTCCCTTATAATTTGGATTATCAAAAATTGGTTTTGGATTCATTAAAAATTCTAATCCTGGTTGTTCTTCTTGAGATTGTTCTGGTGCTAATATTTTGTATTCTTTTATTTGTAATCCATATTTGTCATAATATTTATAATGGGTATTTCCATAATTATAATCAAATTTCATTTTTTCCTCCTAATAAAGGATATGAAAAAAGTTATCTTTTTTTGATAACTATTTATTTTGATATTTTTTCTTATATTGTTCTGTTAATTCTTTTTCCTCAAAGTAATTGATTTTCATTGCTTCTTTTACTTCTTTTAAAGTTTCATTTGCAATTTGATTCGCCATAATTGAACCTTCTTTTAATATTTGTATTACTTCATCAATTCTTGATTCATAATATGCTCTTCTTTCTCTGATTGGTTCTAAAATATTTTCTAAAACTGCTAAAAGAAATTTTTTTATTTTCACATCACCTAAACCGCCTCGTTCATAGTGAGCTTTTAATTCCTCTAAATTTTTATATTCTGGAAGAAATTTTTCAAAATCTTGTTCAGTAGAAAATACTTCTAGGTAAGTAAATACAGGATTATTTTTGGTGTTCCCTTTATCTTCAATTTTTATGTGATTTGGATCTGTATACATACTCATTATTTTTCTTTTTACTTCTTCTTTTGAATCAGCTAAATAAATTCCATTTCCTAAAGATTTACTCATTTTAGCATTGCCATCAATTCCTGGTAAACGAAAGGCAGACTTATTTTCTGGTAGAACTGCTGTTGGTTCTACTAAAACATTGCCATAAATTCGATTAAATGTTCTAACAATTTCTCTAGTTTGTTCAATCATAGGAAGTTGGTCTTCCCCTACTGGAATAATGTTTGCTTTAAATGCTGTAATATCTGCAGCTTGACTAATTGGATAAGTTAAAAATCCTACAGGAATATTTGTTTCAAAGTTTTTTAATTTCAATTCATTTTTTACAGTAGGATTTCTTTCTAATCTAGAAACAGTCACTAAATTTGCATAATAAAAAGTTAATTCTGTCAAGGCAGGAACTTGAGATTGGATAAAAAATATTACTTTTTTAGGATCTAGTCCAATAGATAAATAATCAAGTGCTACTTCAATAATATTTTCTCTTATTTTTTCTGGGTTTTCCCAATTATCTGTTAAAGCTTGAGAATCTGCTATCATAATTAAAAGTTTTTCATAATTTCCTTCTTCTTGGAGTTTTAAACGATTTTTTAATGAGCCTACTAAATGTCCTGTATGAAGTCTTCCTGTAGGTCTATCTCCTGTCAATATTATTTTTTCGCTTTTATTCATGTCCTTCACTTCCTTTTAAAATTATAACATAGAAAAAGAGGCTTATTCAACCTCTTTTAAATCATCCACCATAGCATTTTCAAGTAACTTTGTTACTTTTTTTAATTCTTTTTCTTCTAAAATTTCTTCTAATATATCTGGTTCTAATTCTGTATTAAGTGGACGTTTCATTATTTTTATATTATTTGGGTTAATGTTTTCATCTTCATCTATTTCTATTAAAAGAAAATAAGTATTATTGTTTTCTACTACTAATGAACTAATCACATAGTCTACTTTATCAATAGTTAGTATATCATATAATTCATAAGACATATTATCTACCTCTTCCTTCATTATTATTTAAATATTCTAAAACTTCATTATCTAACTCTATACTGTTTGGAGATAAGTTATTATCAATCATAAATTGCCCAGTTGGAATTTTATTTTTTGCGTAATCTTCTTCCCCTGTTTTTGCGACTGCATCTATAGTTTCTAACACTCCACCTAATTGTTCTAATTGAAGCATTTTCTCTTTTGCTAGTTCATCTTCATTAGTAATTTTAATTATTTCTCCACTTGGCATTCGATAGTTTCTTGCTACAATTCTGTAAGAGTCATTTGGATATTTAGGTTTGAAAGAGTTTTTTAAATCTCCCTTATAAATATTTACAGTTTCTCCCTCATTTGGAGTTAATGAAAAATAATTCACATCTTTCCAATCTGTATTTATTTCTTCATTTATAGTTTTAATATTATGAGTTGTATTTTGAAACATGTTTGATGGTGTTATATCATTATTTATTTCAATAGATATTTCTTCTGTTTTTACTGGATTGATTTTATCCTCTTTCATTGTTTGTGTTTCAAAATTTGATTTATTTTCTGCTAATTTATTTATAGAAGCAGTTAATGTTACTGCAACTGCTCCTACTGTTAAAGCAATCGCGACAATTTTTTTCTTTAAGTTCTTTTTTATTTTTTCTTTCTTTTTCGCAGTTCTTTTATTTGTTACCACTACTTGATGTTTTCTATAAGCCTCTTGTATTTTTCTCATATTTTCTTTTTCAAAATTAACTGATTTTAAATATGGATAATCTACTTGTTCTTCTAATTTTATATCCCTAGATTTTTGTATATCAATCGAAAAAGTAGGTTCCATTTTCTCTATTTCAATATAGTTTAAGACTTCAAGATATAATTCTTTATATTCAAAAGGAATGACTTTGCCATTTATTTCATATTTATCAACAGTTTTATCTTTTCTAGCTTCTATTTGTAATAAAAGGTTGGCAAGATAAGCTAATTTTTGTTCTTTTGTCATTTTTTCGTATAAATCAGATTCAAATATTACTGGAGGAATAAATTCTTGTAAATGCTTTTCTGTTTGATAAAGTTTCGTTAATAATGCACAATACTTTCCACGTAATCTCTTTGGAATTTGAACTTGATGATTTTCTCCTTTGAAGCTATATTTTAAAAGACATTTTTTCCCTTTTTCTTGTTCGATTTTTTTTAAATCTTCTAAAATTTTATTTTGTTCTTCTTCTAAATGCTCTTTTGTGTAAATATTTGATGTTTTTCTTACTTGAATGCTAAAATCAATATCTTCTTCTAAATCATCATTTTTTTCATATTCTAATATTTTTTTATATTCTTCTTCTATTTCTTTATCTAATTCATTTAATTTTTGTAAAGTATTTTCATATTCCACATTATTAGAAATACTTACTACTTCATTATTTTCATTTTGAATAGAATTTCCACTTTCTTTATATTGTGCCTCAATACGTTTTAGTTCTACTAAAATTTCATGACGTTTATAATATTTGTCTACCATTTTTTCATAGAAATCTAACTCTTCTGTTTTTTCTATTTCTTGTTCTAATTTTTCTGCTCTTATTCTAAATTCATTTATCGTTTGCCAATATAAATCTCTTTCTTTTAAATAAGAATCCAATTCTTCTTTTACATTTACTAAATTGTTATTTTCATCATATTGTTTTTGTAATTCTTCAATCACTTGACTTAAAGCAGGTAATAAATCACAAAAATCATTGATATCTTTAATCAATTCTTTTCTTTCTCTTACTTTTTTATCTCTTTCATTTAATTTTGGTTCAATTTCTTTTATAAATTCTTCGACATTTTTCATCATAGTCAACACCTCGTATTTTCATTTTAACATAACTAAACTTACTAGTCAAAAAAAGTGAGTTTATTAAACAAAATTAGACAGTTTTTTTATATAAAAAAACACTCTTTTCTTTGAGTGTTTCTTATACTAATTCTAGTTTTACTTGTAACGCATCATCGCCAATACGTTCTGTAATTTTAATCATTCTTGTATATCCACCATTACGTTCTTGATATTTAGGCGCTAATTCATTAAAAATTTTATTTACTACCTCTTTATCGTTATGGAAGAAAGCAAGTGCTTTACGACGTGATATTAAAGTTCCTCTTTTTCCGTAAGTAATCATTTTTTCTACGAATTTACGAACTTCTTTTGCTCTTGCTTCAGTAGTAACTACGCTTTCATTTAAAATAACTGTTTTGGCAAGACCTGCTAAAATACTTCTTCTTTGACGTGTTTCTCTTCCTAATTTTCTATAAGCCATACTAATTTAACCTCCTTAATCGCGGAACTTAAGTCCCATTTCATCTACTTTATCTAAAACTTCTTTTAAAGATTTTTTTCCTAAATTACGAATTTTTGTAACTTCTACTTCTTTTTTATTGATTAAATCTTGAACCGTATGAATTCCTGCTCTTTTTAAGCAATTATATGCACGAACTGAGAATTCAATTTCTTCTATTGGAGTTTCCAATGTTTTTGTGATGGTATCCATTTTCTTTTCACTCATTAGTCCTGCAACATCACTAATAGCATTTAAATCTGCTACAATGCTATAATGTTCCATTAAAATTTTTGCAGCAAGTGCCATAGATTCTTCTGGAGAAATACTTCCGTTTGTTTCTACTTCCATAATTAGTTTGTCATAATTTTCATTATGTCCTACACGAGCACTTTCTACTTCATAATTTACTCTTTCGACTGGTGAATATAATGAATCAATTGCAATTACTCCTGGTTTATCTTGAGCATACATTCTTTGATTTTCTTTTGAATCAACATAACCACTTCCATTATTGCAAGTAAGTTCCATTTCTATTTTTCCACCTTCTACAAGGTTACAAATTACAAAATCTTTATTCACTACTTCAATATCTGCATCGCATTCAATCATTCCAGCAGTAACAGGTCCTTCTGTAGTGGCATTTAAACGCATAACATGAGGTTCTTCGGTATGATTTTTTAAAACAACACCTTTTAAATTTAAAATAATTGATGTTACATCTTCATATACACCATCTATTTTTTGAAATTCATGTTGTACACCTTCAATTTTTACTGTTGTAATTGCACATCCTGGCATACTTGATAACATAACTCTTCTAAGTCCTGTTCCAATTGTATGTCCAAAGCCTCTTTCTAAAGGTTCTAATTCAAATTTTCCAAAATGGTTACTACTTTGATATTCGGTTATTTTGTAATCTGGTTTTTCAAATTTAATCATAATTAACTTTCCTTTCCATCACTAATTTCTAGGTCTTTTTGGTGGACGACATCCATTATGAGGAATTGGTGTTTCATCAATGATACTTGTAACTTCTAATCCTACTGCTTGTAATTGACGGATTGCGTTTTCTCTACCAGCACCTAAGCCTTTTACATGAACTTCTACTTTTTTAACACCACATTCCATTGCAGCACGTCCAGCAGCTTCTGCACTTGTTCCAGCTGCAAAAGGTGTTTTCTTTTTAGAACCTTTATATCCAATTGTTCCAGCACTTGCCCAACTAATAACGTTTCCGTCTTTATCAGTTATTGTAACGATTGTATTGTTATAATTTGATTTAATATGTGCAACTGCTTCAGGAATATTTTTCTTTACTTTTCTTTTTCTTCTATTATATGCCATAAATAAACCTCCTATTTACCTACTTTTTTCTTGTTCGCAACTACCTTACCCTTACCTTTTCTTGTACGAGCGTTACGACTTGTTCTTTGTCCTCTAACCGGAAGTCCTTTTTTATGACGAACTCCTTGATAAGAGTTGATTTCCATTTTTTCTTTGATACTCATTTGTACTTCACGACGAAGATCTCCTTCTACAACGTGATTATCAATTTCTTTACGTAATTTTTGAATATCATCATCTGTTAAATCTTTTACTTTACGATCTGTAGGAACTCCTGCATTTTCACAAATTGTTACTGCTAAATTTCTTCCAATTCCGTAAATTGCAGTTAATCCAATACAAATATGTTTTTCATTTGGTAATTCAATATTTTTAATTCTTGCCATATTTTTTTTCCTTTCTACTACCCTTGTGTTTGTTTGTGTTTTGGATTTTCACAAATAACCATTATTTTTCCATTTCTTTTAATAATTTTGCATTTTTTACACATTGGTTTTACTGATGCTCTAACTTTCATAATTTACCTCCATTATCTTTTATTCCATGTAATGCGCCCACGTGTTAAATCATAAGGAGAAAGTTCAATGGTGACTGTATCACCTGGTAGAATACGAATCATATGTACTCGCATTTTACCAGAAACGTAGGCCTCTACAGTATGTCCATTTGGAAGTTCTACGATGTAATCTCCGCCTTTTACCACATCAATTACTTTTCCTTCCACTTCAATTTTGTCAGACTTTGCACTTGAGCTTGGTCCTTTTTTTACAACGTCCTTACTTTGTAAATTGCTTTTTCGATCATTTTTTTTCGCCATATTTTTTTATTCTCCTGTTAAAATTTCGTAGCCATCTTCTGTTACAACGATGGTATGTTCAAAGTGACAGGATGGAGAGCCATCTTTTGTCACTACTGTCCAGTCATTTTCTAGTAATTCTACTTCTTTTTTTCCTAAGTTTAACATTGGTTCAATCGCCAAGGTCATTCCTGGTTTTAAGACTAGTCCAGTATTTTTTTCTCCATAATTTGGAACATCAGGTGCTTCATGCATTTTGGTTCCTATGCCATGCCCGACAAGTTCTTCTACTACGGATAATCCATGTTTTTTTGCGTATTCTTCAATTCTATGACTAATATCTCCTATTCGTTTTCCTGGCTTTATTTCTTTTAAGCCTTCTAAAAGTGCAGCTTCAGTATCTATTACCATTTGACGAACTCTTTCGCTTACATTCCCAACACAATAGGTTCTTGTCATATCAGATTCATAGCCAGCTTTTCTTACTGTAAAATCTAATTTTACAATATCGCCATCTTTTAATTTTCTATTACTTGGTATTCCGTGAACTACTTCATCATTTATACAGATACAAGCACTTCCTGGAAAACCTTCATATCCTAAACAAGAAGGATATCCACCTTTACTTATAATAAAATCATGGAGTATTTTGTCTAATTGTTTTGTTGTTACACCTGGCTTTATAAACTTTTCTATTTCTTTATGAGCAAGATAGTTTATAGCACCTGCCTCTTTCATGAGTTTTATTTCACGAGCACTTTTTATGTTCATTTAATAACACTCCTTAATTGTTCGAGAGCTTTTGTTTGTTCCAATTCAGTATTTTGAATCACCTGCAAACATCCTTTTTCCTTGTAATAAGCTATAATAGGAAGTGTACTCTCTAAATAGGTATTGTATCTTACTAAAAATGATTTTTGATTGTCATCTTCTCTTTTTATCAAAACACTTTGACAATCATCACAGCGATCCATTACCTTTGGTTTAAATTCTAAAATGTTTGTGTTGTAACTTTTGTAACACTTGGAACAAACTTTTCTACCAATTACTCGGTCTATTAAAGTTTCTTTTTCTACATCTATAGAAACTACTACAACATCTAAAACTCCTAAACCAGATAATATTATATCAAGTTTCTTTGCTTGTTGCAATGTTCTTGGAAATCCGTCTAAGATAAATTTATCTTCTTTTGATAAACTTTTTAAAACATTCTCTATTAAAGGAATGATTACTTCATCTTCGACTAATTCTCCAGATTCTAATATTTGTTTTAATTTTTCATTTTTTTGTGCGTTTTCTCGTAAGATACTTCCTGTAGAAAAATGTTTATAATTAAACTTTTCTACTAAGTAATCACTAAATGTTCCTTTGCCAGCAGCAGGAGGAGCAAGAAAAATCACGTTTTTCATTGTCTTCCTCTTCTGTTTGCAAAGCTACGAGATATTAAACCACTTTGAATTTGTTTAAATGTTTCTATTGCAACACCTACTACAATTAGTATTCCTGTTCCACCAATTGCTACACTTTGATCTAAACCAGTTAGATTTGATATTAGAATTGGCATTCCAGCTAATATTGCAATAAATAGTGAACCAACTAATGTTAATCTTCCTACTATTTTACTAATGTATTTTGTTGTTTCACTTCCTGGACGCACACCTGGTATATAAGCTCCACTTTTATTTAAGTCTTTGCTCATTTCTTCTGGGTTCATTGCCATGAATGTATAGAAATAACTAAAAAATACAATTAGTGCAATATAAAGAATAAATCCTGTTGGTGATGTATACATAATATACTTATTCACAAAATCTATTGCTGCTTGATTGTTAATAATGTTTACAACAATAGATGGAATAGTAAGTAACATTGAAGCAAATATTACTGGCATTACTCCTGCATAGTTAATGCGAAGTGGTAAGTAAGATTGTTTAGCTCCATAGGCACTTACCGTTTTATTTGCATATTGAATAGGAATTTTTCTTTCTGCTAAAGTTATCCACACTACACCAACAATTACTAATAAGTACATGATGATATATAAAATGAAGAATAACACACCTACCCAATTTACATATGTCCCTGCTGTAACGAACGCATTATAAGCTCCTGTAAATACAGCTGGTAGGGAAAGAACAATACTTGACATTATTAAAAGTGATTGTCCATTTCCAATTCCTTTGTTTGTGATTTGGTCTCCTAACCATAATAGGAAAGAAGTTCCAGCACTCATTACGAGAGTAATCTTTAAAACCATATCTACATCTTTTACTCCTAAAAGAAACACGGTTAATACGTAGGATTGAATAAATGCCAGTAAAATTCCAAGATATCTTGTAATTCTGTTTATTTTTTGTCTTCCTACATATCCTTGTTCTTTTAATTCTTTAAAATATGGAATAATATCCATTGTTAATAACTGAGTAACAATTGATGCATTTATGTATGGGGTTACACCAAGACCAAAGATGGAAAATTTGTCGAATCCACCACCACTCATTAGGTTAAATATACCTAAGAACCCAAGGTTTCCGTATAGTGTTGATAACCATCCAGAAGCCCAAACAATTGTGATTCCTGTTCCGACTCCATAAAGTCCTAATACCATTAAGGTAAAAAGGATTCTTTTTCTCAAGTCTTTGGCATCCGGTGAAAATATCTTCGGTAACCCTTTTTTCATATTAGATCACCTCAGTTTTTCCACCTGACTCTTCAATTTTAGTTACAGCTACACTTGAAAAACGATTTGCTTTTACCGTTAATTTCTTTGTTAGTGTACCATTTGCTAAAACTTTCACGCCACTTAGTTGATTTTTAAGGATTCCACGACTTTTTAATACTTCTGGAGTTACTACATCTCCATCTTTAAAGTATTTGTCTAAATCACTTAAGTTAATGACTGCATATTTTGTTTCAAAACGTGTATTTTTAAATCCTCTTTTTGGAATTCTTCTATATAAAGGAGATTGTCCACCTTGGAACCATGCACTAATGCTTGCTCCACTTCTAGCTTTTTGACCTTTTTCTCCATGAGTAGAAGTTTTTCCCATTCCAGATCCTGGACCACGACCAACACGTTTATTTTCTTTTAATTCTTTAGACTTTGGTAAACTTTCTAATCTCATATTATAACTCCTCTACTTTCTTACCACGAAGGGCAGCAATTTTAGCTGGAGTACGAACAGATTTTAATGCTTCTAAAGTAGCTTTGGCAACATTTACTTGTGTATTGCTTCCAAGACTTTTTGAAACAATATCTTTTACACCTGCAAGTTCTAATACTGCACGAGCTGCTCCACCAGCAATAACTCCTGTACCTTCTTTTGCTGGTTTAATTAAGACAACAGCGCGTCCCACTTTCCCAGTCGCTTCATGAGGGATTGTACGATTGTCTTCGATAGCTACACGAATAACGTTTTTGTTTGCAGCTTTTGAAGCTTTTGCAATTGCATCGTTTACTTCGTTTGCTTTTCCTGTACCCATACCAACTAGTCCTTTACGGTTACCAACTACAACTGTAGCAGAGAAACGGAAATGTCTTCCACCTTTTGTAACTTTTGTAACACGACTAAGATTAATTACTTTTTCTTCTAATAATTTTTTCTTTGGATCCATTTTTTGTGTTCTAGCCATATCGTACCCTCCTAAAATTCTAAGCCGTTTTCACGTGCTGCTTCAGCTAATGCTTTTACACGTCCATGATAAAGATATCCACCTCTATCAAATACGACTTTTTCTATTTTTTTGTTTTTACATTTTTCCGCGATATCTTTTCCAACAGCAGTTGCACCTTCTGTGTTTCCACCATTTACTTTAAGATTTTTAGAAGAAGAACTTACTAAAGTTACTCCTTTTACATCATCAATTACTTGAGCGTAAATCTCTTTATTTGAACGGAAAACGTTTAATCTTGGCATTTCTTCAGTGCCACTGATAGTTTTTCTTACACGTGCATGACGTCTTAGTCTTGCTACATTTTTAGATTCTTTCTTTATCATATTCTCACCTACTTAGCCGCTTTCTTTCCTTCTTTACGTCTTATATGTTCGCCTTTGTAACGAATTCCTTTGCCTTTATAAGGTTCTGGACTTCTAAGCTCACGAATTTTAGCCGCAAATTCAGATACTTTTTGTTTATCAATTCCGAAAAGTTCTATTTCTGTATTGCTAATGCTTGTTACAGAAATTCCTTCTGGTGCTATCATTTCTACTGGATGAGAAAATCCAGCATTGATTCCGATTTTATTGCCAGAAACGTTGAAACGATATCCGACACCAACAATTTCTAAACCTTTTTTGTAACCTTCACTTACACCAATTAACATGTTTTCAATTAATGAATTGGTTGTTCCAGCCATAACATTTGCACGAGCAGTATTATTTGCTGGTTTTGTGATTACAGTATTTTCTTCTATAGAAACATTTACTATAGGATCAATTGTTAATTGTAATTCTCCCTTACTAGATTTTGTAGTGATTAAAGCACCATTTAGTGATACTTCTACACCAGTAGGGATTTGAAGTTTTCTATTTGCAATTCTACTCATAATATACTCTTACCAAATATAGGCAAGAACTTCGCCTCCTAACTTACTTTCTCTAGCTTCTTTATCTGTCATCAACCCTTTAGAGGTAGATATGATAGCAATTCCAAGACCGTTAAGTACACGAGGAATTTCATCCGCCTTCGCATATACACGTAATCCAGATTTACTGATACGTTTTAATCCTGTGATGACTCTTTCTTTTCTGTCACCATATTTTAATGTAAGAGTAAGTTTATCTCCTTTAGTTCCTTTTTCATAATTAAAGTCAACAATATATCCTTCTCTTTTTAAAATTTCTGCAATACCTAAAGTCATTTTTGTTCCAATCACTTCTACAGTATCATATTTTAATTGATTTGCATTACGAATTCTCGTAAGCATATCTGCAATTTTATCTGCTACAAACATGTCAAACTCCTCCTTCCTACCAGCTTGCCTTTTTTACGCCAGGAATTTTTCCTTCATTTGCTAATTCTCTAAAGCAAATACGACATAAATGGTATTTACGTAGAACACCATGAGGTCTTCCACAACGTTCACATCTTGTATAAGCTCTAGATGAAAACTTCGGTGTACGAGATTGTTTTACTTTTAAACTTGTTTTTGCCATAGTGTCCTCCTAATGTTTGAAAGGCATTTTAAATCCTGCAAGTAATGCCTTAGCTTCTTCGTTAGAATTTGCTGTAGTAACAAATACTATATCCATTCCACGAATTTTTAAAATATTATCGTATTCAATTTCTGGAAAAATTAGTTGTTCTTTAATACCTAATGTATAATTACCGTGTCCATCAAATGCAGTTTTTGAAACACCTCTAAAATCTCTTACACGAGGAAGTGCTACACGTACTAATTTTTCTAAGAATACATACATTTTTTCTCCACGAAGTGTTGTTTTTACTCCGATAGATTGTCCTTCACGAATTTTAAATCCAGCGATTGACTTACGCGCTTTTGTTACAACAGCTTTTTGACCAGTAATTGTTTCTAAGTCTTTTAGTGCTGCTTCAATATACTTTTCATCTGTGTGTCCTTCGCCAACACCGATGTTGATAACAATTTTTTCTAATTTAGGAACTTGCATAACTGATTTGTAATTAAATTCTTTCATTAGTGCAGGAATAATTTCCTTATTATATAGTTCTTTCATTGTACTCATACATTCCCACCTTAATCTTTCTTAGCTTTCTTTTTAGGTTCCGCTTCAATTTTCTTTACATTAGAAACATGGATAGGAGCTTCCATATCGAAAATTCCACCATTTTGGTTCATTTGATTTGGTTTTTGATGTTTTTTTACCATATTGATTCCTTCTACAATAACCTTATCTTCTTTTCTTAAAGTTTTTGTTACTTTACCTGTTTTTCCTTTATCTTTTCCAGCAAGGATTAACACATTATCATTTACTTTAATCTTCATAAGAACCTCCTATATTACTTCACTTGCTAAAGAGACAATCTTCATAAAATCACGTTCACGAAGTTCTCTTGCAACTGGACCTAAAACACGTGTTCCAAGCGGTGTTTTATCATCTTTAATGATTACACAAGCGTTATCATCAAATTTAATATAACTTCCGTCTGCACGTCTTACACCTTCTACACTTCTTACAATTACAGCTTTAACAACTTTTCCTTTTTTCAAATTTCCATTTGGGATCGCTTTTTTTACAGTACAAACAACGACATCACCGATGTTTGCTGTTTTTCTTTTACTTCCACCTAAGCAGCGAATTACAAGTACTTCACGAGCACCAGTATTATCTGCAACCTTAAGTCTTGATTCTTGCATTACCATAAGATAACCTCCTATAGAATTACAGCTTCAATTAAAACTTCTACAAGTTCATATCTTTTTGTTTTAGATAATGGTCTTGTCGCTCTAATTCTTACTGTATCTCCTACTTTTGCTTTATTTTCTTCATCATGAGCTGCATATTTCTTTGAATATTTTACGCGTTTCCCATATAGTGGATGTTTTTTGTGTGTTTCAACTAAAACGGTAATGGTTTTGTTATTTGTTGCACTCACAACTTTACCAACTAATTCTTGTTTTCTAACATCTTCCATTATTTTTGCCCTCCATCCATTTCTCTTTCTTTTAAAATTGTCATCATTCTTGCGATATCTTTTTTTAGCGCATTTAATTTATGAGGTTTTTCTAATGCGCCTCTTGCATTTTGCATACGTAAATTTAATAATTCACTTTTGCCATTTTTAATTTTTTCTACGATTTCTTCTGTAGTTAATTGTCTTATTTCTTGGGCTTTCATTAGATTTCACCTTCTTTTTTTACAAATTTACATTTAATAGGTAGTTTATGAGAAGCAAGTCTTAGTGCTTCACGAGCGATATCTTCTGTTACTCCTGAAACTTCAAACATAATTTTTCCAGTCTTTACTACTGCTACCCATTCTTCAACTGAACCTTTACCTTTTCCTTGACGAGTTTCTAAAGGTTTTTTTGTACGAGCTAAATGTGGGAAAATGTTAATATAAACTTTTCCACCACGTTTCATAAAACGTGTCATAGCAATACGTGCTGCTTCGATTTGACGAGCAGAAACGTAATTACCTTCTTTCGCCATTAAACCATATTCCCCAAAATGTAGTTCAGTGTTTCCTTTAGCATGTCCGTCATATGTTAGACGATGAGGTTTACGAAACTTAGTTCTTTTTGGCATCAACATGGGATTCACTCTCCTTTACATTTTTACGAGTTGGAAGAATTTCACCTTTATAAATCCATACTTTTACACCAATTTTTCCATATGTTGTATCTGCTTCTGCTTGAGCGTAATCAATATCGGCACGGATTGTATGAAGAGGAACAGTTCCTTCTGTGTATCCTTCACTTCTTGCCATTTCAGCTCCACCAAGACGACCCGAAACTAATGTTTTAATTCCTTTAGCTCCAGCTTTCATGGTATTTCTAATAGCTCTTTTTTGTGCACTTCTAAAAGGAGCACGATTTGCGATTTGCATAGCGATGTTATTTGCAACTAATTGTGCACATAAATCAGCATTTTTTGATACGTCTACGATTGATACATAAACATCTTCGCCAACTTCTTTTGAAAGTGCTTTACGTAATTTATCGATGTCTTCTCCACCACGACCAATGATAACTCCTGGTTTTGCAGTGTTGATTGTAATTTCACAACGATCTTTTTTACGATCAATTTTGATTGATGCAACTGCAGCATCTTTTAATATTTTATTTAAATATTCACGAATTTTTAAATCTTTATTTAAAGTAGTACCAAAACTTTTTTTATCAGCATACCAATTAGAATCCCAATCTTTATTGACACCTAAACGATATCCGATTGGATTAACTTTTTGTCCCATTAGATACTACCTCCTTCTAACCCATCACTTACTTTTACAGTAATATGACTTGTTCTTTTATCTCTTCTATCTACATTACCACGACTTGCATATTTTATTCTTTTATAAACTGGTCCTGGATTGATAAAGCATTCTGAGATAACTAAGTCACTTTCTTTTGCTCCAAAGTTATTTGTTGCATTTGCTATTGCACTTTCTAATACTTTAGAGATTAAACGACTTGATTTTGTGTTTGTTGTCATTAAAATGTTTCTGGCAGCTTGAATGTCTTTTCCACGAATTAAATCTAGGGTCATTCTTGCTTTTCTTGGAGCTACCATCGCGCTTTTATGAATTGCATATGTTTCCATTTTCGACCTCCTACTTCTGACCTGCATGTCCGCCGAACTTACGAGTAGCCACGAACTCACCTAATTTGTGTCCAACCATTTCTTCTGTTACATATACAGGAACGAATTCTTTCCCGTTATGAACTGCAAATGTGTGTCCAACGAAACTAGGGAATATTGTAGAACGACGAGAATATGTTTTAATAACTTCTTTTTTGTTTGATTCATTTAATTTATCAACCTTTTTTAATAGATGTTCATCTGCAAAAGGTCCTTTTTTTAAACTTCTAGCCATTGTATCCTCCTATTTCTTTCTACGACTAACAATAAGTTTGTCAGAAGCTTTCTTATTTTTTCTTGTTTTATATCCAAGGGCAGGTTTTCCCCATGGAGTCATTGGGCTTTTGCGTCCAACAGGAGCACGTCCTTCTCCACCACCATGTGGATGGTCGTTTGGATTCATTACTGATCCACGGTTTGTAGGTTTGATTCCCATGTGTCTTGTTCTTCCTGCTTTTCCGATATTAACTAGTTCATAATCTTCATTACCAACTACACCAATTGTTGCCATACAAGAACCTAAGATTTTTCTTGTTTCACCAGATTGTAAACGAACTAATACATATTTTCCTTCACGTCCAAGAATTTGAGCTGAGGCACCTGCACTACGGCAAAGGCTTGCTCCACTACCTGGGTTTAATTCAATACAATGTATTACTGTACCTACTGGAATACTTTGAAGAGGAAGTGCGTTTCCTACTTTAATATCCGCAGATTCTCCATTTTCAATTATTTGTCCAACTTTTAATCCTTTTGGAGCAATAATGTATCTTTTTTCTCCATCTAAATAATTGATTAAAGCAATATTTGCATTACGGTTTGGATCGTATTCGATTGTAGCTACACGTCCTGTAATACCAACTTTATTTCTTTTGAAATCAATTACACGATATTTTCTTTTTGCTCCTCCACCAATGTGACGAACAGTAAGGCGACCTTGATTGTTACGTCCACCAGTTTTTGTTTTCTTTTGAAGCAAAGATTTTGTAGGAGTAGAAGTAGTAATTTCTTCATTCATAAGCGTAGACATGCCACGACGTCCATTTGTCGTTGGTTTATATTTTCTAATTGCCATAAATAACCCTCCTACATTTCAATTGATGAACCTTGTGCTAAGGTTACAATTGCTTTCTTATAAGTTTTTGTTTTACCAGCATAACGTCCCATACGACGTGCTTTTGATTTTGTATTTAAAGTATTGATTTTATCTACTTTTACACCAAAATGACGTTCAATTTCACTTTTAATTTGTGTTTTAGTAGCTCTTTTATCTACTTTAAATGTGTAAACTCCGTTTTGTTGACCATTATAACTTTTTTCTGTAAAAACTGGTCCATAAATAATATCTGGATTACGCATTTGTGATACCCTCCTCGATAGCCTTTACTGCTGCTTCATCAAGTACCAAAGTATCTGCATTTAAGATATCTAAAACGTTAATTTCTTCTGCTAAAATATGATAAGCATATCCTAAGTTTCGGCAAGCCATGTAAAGATTTTCACAATCACTTGCAGTAACAAATAATACTTTTCCTTCTAATTTTGCAGTTTCTATTAAATTTTTTGCATCTTTTGTTTTCATGCTTGGTAACTCAAGATTTTCAAAAACTACAACAGCATTGCTTTTAAGTTTATCAGCTAAAGCACTTTTAATAGCTAATACTCTTTCTTTTTTGTTAATTTTGAATCCATAATCTCTTGGTTGTACACCATGAGGAATTCCTCCGCCTACCCATTGAGTAGCACGAATTGAACCTTGTCTTGCACGTCCTGTTCCTTTTTGTTTCCAAGGTTTTCTACCACCACCAGAAACTTCACTACGATTTTTTGTTTTATGAGTTCCTTGACGAGTAGCAGCAAGTTGTAAACGCACCATCTTCTTTAATGCATCTTCATGGACATCAATTGCCCAAATAGAATCATTTAAAGTGAGGTCACGAACTTTTTCTGAATTTAAATTTTTAACTTCAATTTTTTTCATTATACTTTTCCTTTCTATGATTCTATTCTTCTGTAGATTCTTCTACTTTTGTTTCTTCTTTAGAACTTTCTTCTACTGTTTCAGCAGTTTCAGTAGTATTTGTTGTTTCTACAACTTCTTCTACTTCATCTACTACGCTTTCTTCATAAGAAATTACTTCTTTTGGATTTTTCTTACGAGAATTTTTTACAGCACTACGAATTAGTACTAAAGAATTTTTAGCTCCTGGAATATTTCCACTTACTAAAATGTATGATTCTTTTACATTTGCTTCAATAATTTCAAGATTTTGAACAGTAACAGTTTCTACACCCATGTGTCCTGGTAAGTTCTTACCTTTTAAAACTCTTTTTGGAAGCATTGTACCAAGAGATCCTGGACCTCTATGATAGTGAGAACCATGAGTCATAGGCCCACGAGATTGTCCATGTCTTTTAATAGTACCAGCAAATCCTTTTCCTTTACTTGTACCTGTTACATCAACAACATCTCCCACTTCAAAGATGTCTGCACTTATTTTATCTCCTACTTGATAAGAGCCTTCCATGTCTCTTATTTCTTTCAAGAAGCGCTTAGGAGCAGTGTTAGCTTTTTTTGCGTGTCCAACACTTGCACGACTTGCATTTTTTTCTTTTTTGTCTACTACGCCAAGTTGAACTCCATTATAGTTATCACTTTCGATTGTCTTAACTTGCATTACTGTGTTTGGTTCAACACTAACAACAGTAACAGGAATAAGTTTACCATCTTGAGTGAACACTTGAGTCATTCCAACTTTACGTCCTAAGATTCCTTTCATAGTTTTTTCCTTTCTTTTTATTATAATTTGATATTGATATCTACGCCACTTGGTAAATCAAGTCTTGTTAGGGCATCAATAATTTCTTTGCTAGGATCTAAAATATCAATAAGTCTCTTGTGTGTACGACTTTCAAATTGTTCACGAGAGTCTTTATATTTATGTACTGCTCTTAAAACTGTAACTCTTTCAATTTCTGTTGGAAGAGGAACAGGTCCTGATACAGTACCTCCTAATCTTTTTACTGTTTCGACAATTTTTCCAGCTGCTAAATCTAATACCTTAGAATCAAAAGCTTTTAAATTGATACGAACCTTACTCTTTGACATAACATATGTCCTCCTTTCGCCTATATCTTTGTATAGACTTGCTCCATGTAAATTCTCCTATGCATTTAGCAACGTTGCCAAGTGTATCGGTAACTTCACATATCCTCGCCGTCATACATGGTTTAGTTTACTATAAAATATACGGGATTGCAAGCATTTTTTGACAAAAATTATAGATTTTTTTTAGAAAGAAAAACAAATTTTTTACTCTTAAAAAAAAAGATTTTTTTATTTTTTATATACTTACTTCTTTTTTATTTTATAAATATATCTTTCGTCTTTAAACAGAAGTTATCAAACTTTATTTTTTCTAAAATTTTCATTCCCACTATTTTATGAAATAGAATTATTTTAATGATTCATCTTGTGTTTTTTAAATTAAAAAAATGACTTATATCTATAGATTCTAACTCATTTTATAGATAATCGTCACTTTTATAATCTGTAATTTTTTGTTTTATATTTTCCACATTTAATGTATGGTGAATAAGTATATTTTTCATTTTTGTAGGTAACTTCTACATATCCTTCACAAACTTTTTCATTTACTACTATAGTTTCTATTTTATTTTCTTCTTTTAATTCTTCTATTGTTATTATTAAATCTTCATTATCTAATAAAGCTTTTTCTTTCGTATATTCTTCTACTATCATAGTTAATTTTTTTTCAAAGTCTTTATAAGCTTTTGTTTGCTTTTTATAATAAAAACCAAAAGCCGTTAATGAAAAAACCATTAAGAAAAGAACGAGTCCCCAAACAATACTTATTAAACGCATTTTTTTTAAATCCACACTTTTCATTTTAATAACCTTCTGTTTCATATTTTGAACAAGTAATAAAAGGGAAAAATTCTTTTTCTTCTACTAAAACATATCCTTCACAAATATCATTACTTGATGTTAATTTTTTTAAATCTATATATTTCATTTCTAATAAATCTTCACTTGTAATTAAATTTATAGATTCTTTTTTATAATACTTTTTTGCTGCCTCTTTTAAATTGTTTTCTATTTCTTGATAAGTATATGTTTTAGATTCATGATTAGATTTATTTGAAGATTCTAGATTATTATATAAACCATTTATTAAAAATACTACTACTAACATTGCGACTAGAAGTATGGAGGTCAAAAAAAGCATTTCTTTTAAACTCCATCCTTGATTATTCAATAACATATTAGTTCTCCCAATTTTTTTCAATGTCATTTTGTAAGAATGCTGCTCCAAAGCCATAAGTTACTTTGCCATTATTTTCTTTATACTCAAAATATTTGTAACCTAAACTTATGCATCTGTAGTATTCTCCTTTTTTATTTGTTTTTGTTTCTTCGTTAAAACATATAGATGGTTTGTTTCCTTTGCTCGCTCTAAAATAGTCCACTACAAATAATATCATCCAAGATACAAGTAGAACTAAAACAATTACTTTTAATATTGTAAGTATATTCTTTTTCATGTTAATCCTCTTTTCTTACACATATTATATCTAATTTTTTTTAAAAAAACTAGATTTTTCTTTCAATGCTTTTTTCTTTTTTAGAATCTTTTTTAAAACACTTTGTATATTTCACAAAAAAATAATATGTTATGTTAATAAGTAGTATTTATAAAACAAAAAAATTGGCTTACACCAATTTTCTTTTTTAAGCAAGTTCGATTTCAGCGCCAGCTTCTTCAAGTTGTGCTTTAATTTGGTTTGCTTCATCAGCAGGAACGTTTTCTTTAACATTTCCACCGTTATCTGCTAAAGCTTTAGCTTCTACAAGTCCAAGTCCTGTAATTTCTTTTAATAATTTAATTACAGCAATCTTGTTTCCTCCAGCACTTTTTAATACTACAGTTTTGTTTACATTTCCAGCTTCTTCATCTAGAGCAGGAGCAGCAGCTACTGCTACAGCACTTGGATCTACTCCAAATTCTTCTTTCATTGCGTCTACTAATTCTTTTACTTCAAGAATAGTCATTTCTTTTAATGATGCGATAAAATCTTCTGTTTTAATTTTAGCCATTTTTAATCATCCTTTCTAATTTTCTTTTTCCTCTGCATATAAATTTAATGCAATTGATAAATTTCTTACATGTTCTATCATACCAGCAGCAAGCATTGTTAACAATCCTTCTCTTGATGGGATAGTAGCATATTCGTTAATTGTAGCTAAATCTGCTACGGAACCACTAATGATACCAACTCTTATTTCTAATTTGTCATGTCCTTTGGCAAAATCAGCTAGAACTTTAATTGGTTCTAATAAATTTTTTCCAAAAAGAATTGCATTTGGACCACTCATGAATCCATCAAAACTTAAGTTTAGTTCATCTAGAGCTCTTTTTAATAAAGTGTTTTTGTAAACTTTTACTGTAGCGTCTGTTTCTCTAAGCTTTTTTCTTAAATCACTTAGCTCAGAAACGGTTAGTCCTTGATATTGAAATAAAATTACAGATTCAGAATCTTTTATATTATTTACAATATTACTAACTACTTCTTTTTTTTGTTCTAAAATTTTTGAGCTAGCCATAATTTATCCTCCTTTGCTTAAAATGTTCAAAAAAGCCCTTCCATTCAGGACGAGCTTAAAATTCGGTATTTAAGTGTCCCTCGGCAAGATTATTAAGACTTAATGTCCCTTGCTGTCTTAGGTAATTTGCTTTTTCGAAGTTATTATAACCCAGAAATTACTAATTGTCAAAAGAATTTTGATCAACTTTAATTCCAGGACCCATAGTGCTTGATACACTAATAGATGTTATGAATTTTCCTTTTACTGATGCAGGTTTCATTTTTTGAATTGAAGACACTACATAAGCAAGGTTTTCAAGTAATGCTTTTTCTTCAAAAGATACTTTTCCAAGCATTCCATGAATATTTCCATAAGAATCTGTTCTAAATTCAATCATACCTTTGTTAATATCTTCAATTGCTTTTGCTGGGTTTGGTGTAACAGTATTTGTTTTAGGATTTGGCATTAAACCTTTAGGTCCTAAAATTTTACCAATTTTACCAAGTTCTGGCATCATATCTGGAGTGGCAACGATACAATCAAAATCAAACCAATTTTCATTCGCGATTTTATCAATCATTTCTTTTTCTCCAACATATTGTGCACCAGCAGCTTTTGCAGCATCTGCAGCAGCACCCTTAGCAATTACTAAAACACGTTTTGTCTTTCCTGTACCATTTGGTAACACGAAAGAACCACGAAGTTGTTGATCTGCTTTTTTAGGGTCTACATTTAATTTTATTGCAAAATCTATTGTTCCATCAAATTTTGTAATTGAGGAATTTTTTGCTAAGCGAATTGCTTCTTCTGCGCTGTAAGATTTTGTTTTATCAATATTCTTTGCAGCTTCCACATATTTACGACCAAATTTTTTCATTTTTATTTCCCTCCTAACTGTGGTTTATTAGCGGACTATTTCTATTTTTTTATTCTTCTATAGAATTTTTATCTTTACCAATTACTTCTACTTCCACAGAAGTATCTTTTGCAGATGCTTCCATTTCAGCCAATTGTTCTTCTCGTTTTTCTCTTTCTGCTTCTTCATGAGCTGCTTCTTTAGCTTGTTCTTTTAATTCTTCGTCATTCATTCCTTTTACTGCAATTCCCATATTACGAGCAGTACCTTCAATAATAAGCATTGCTTCCTCTACAGTATATGCATTTAAATCTGGTAATTTTGTTTCTGCAATAGAACGAAGTTCTTCTTTAGTAATTGTTGCAACGATTTCGTTTGCACCTTTTTTGCTTCCTTTCCCAATTTTTGCAATTTTCTTAAGTAAGAAAGCAGCTGGTGGAGTTTTTAAAACAAAATCAAATGAACGATCATCATAGATAGAAATTACACATGGAATAACATCTCCCATTTTATCTTTTGTTGCATCATTAAATTTTGAACAAAAGTCTTGAATGTTAATTCCAGCAGGACCTAATACAGTACCAACTGGTGGTGCAGGATTTGCTTTTCCAGCAGGAATTTGTAAACCTATTTTTCTTACGACTTCTTTTGCCACGAAAATTCACTCCTTTCTTTGGATTTTTTATGATATTTACGTGTAAGTGGTCTTGGGCAAGTCCGCATGACTCCCTCCCACTTGAAACATTGAAACATTTCAATGCAATTAAGATATTAGCATAAATGAATAGAAAAAACAAGTATAATTTTTCAATCTATATTCCCATAAAATTTGTTACTATTATATTCTACGATTTGGATTTCTAAAATATAAATCTTTGCAAAAATTTTCTTAACTATCGTTTAGTAAATATTCTTCTGTAAAACACTATTAAAAAAATACATTCTTTCTTGACTTTTATTTTTCATCACAAAAAAACCAAGTTTTTTTAAAAACATGGTTTCAGACTGTTGACAAATAGGTAAAAAAGTTACTTATTTGTCTTTTTTTGA